>JAQBNK010000064.1 GCA_028288595.1 Chitinophagaceae bacterium | reverse complement strand
AACATATCAAATTGATAATATAGGGCAAGTTGATCGCTTCTTGCAGCCATCATATAATCAATGTATCTTGAATTATTTAAATGATTGAACGGATCACAATCATGAAAACGGATCTTAATGGTGCTTTCCGGAAGTTTTTGATAAGGGGCCATATGTTTCACATTTTATACCGATCGGTATATTTAATAATAAAAAAAATCACCTCCCCGTATTCCTTATTGTGGTGTCCAAAAAATCCATCGCTATAATCAGTTCCTTAGATCTGCCTGAAACCTTTGCCTGCATTACAGCGCCTTCTATTAATGACATGATGATCACGGCTAGTTGTGTCGGATCAGTATTCTCTTTGATCTCTTTTCTTTCAATCCCTCTTTTTACCTGGTTTTCTAAAGCCTTTTTCCAATAGTTAAGCGCCTCTGCCGCTTTTTCTCTTAGGGCCGGGTGAGTATCATCGGCTTCAGTGGCTGTATTTAAAATTGGGCAGCCCGTCTTAAGGAAGGCAATCTTCAAAAAATTTCGGTAGACTTCAGGGTACACTAATAGTCTTTCAACTGCATTCTCTCGCGAAATAATTTTTTCTTTTATGTAATCAGTGATTTTTTTAAAATTATAATCAAATACAGCAAGCGCTACCTCATCCTTATTTTCAAAGTTTCCATAAATGCTCCCTTTAGTAAGTCCGGTCGCTTCACTTAGATCGGTTAAAGAAGTTCCTGCATATCCTTTCGCATTGAAAACGGGAGCCGTTTTTTCAATGATGAATTGTTTGGTCCTTTCCGATTTTGACAAAATATTATACATCCTGGCACAAAGATATTAAAAAAATACCAATCGGTATATATTTTAAGGAAAAAATCGCACTTGAGGATTTTTTTCGTGATTTTAGGCGTACTTCTTTCAGAGGTCAATAAATGTGACTGTAACTGCTCACAGGCAAAGTGAATTTCAATTTTACATCCTATATTTATCATGGATCAGAATATCCTATTTACGAACCCGCTACGCCAATTTCGCAGGCATTGGTGAGCGATGAATTTAAAATGTATGAATACCCCCGCCTGGAAATGGTATGTCAGGATGGTGAACCGGAGTTTCCCCAAAATAAAAGAAGACACCGGTATTACTTATTGGCAAAACCGCCTGTTCCTTCACATCATTATTTACTTTTTACCCTTGAGCCTGCTCGTTGTCATTCCGGGAGTGATTATGTGTTTCAAATCTGGGTTCAATGAGCTTGGCCTTATTGAAATCGCTACTTTTTTCGTGATTGCTTTAATAACGTTCTCCGGGAAAATTTCCCTAACAGTAAAGAAATTTTTCTTTGTGGGAGTCATCCATTTTATCGGTTTTATCTTATTATATTATATCGGCTCCTTAGGACCCGGAAGGTTATATCTGTTGATGGCAACCTTTTTTACGGTATTAGTATTTCCTGCGCACAAAGCATATTGGTCAACGGTGCTCATTATACTGATTTCTGGTGTACTTGCTCTTGGTATACATTATAAAAAAATCCATACTGAGTTAGGTGCACACTATAACCTTTTTTCCTGGCTTGCTGTTTCAGTTAATCTTGTAATTCTAAGTTGGTTAATTGTTTTACTCATGCCGAGGTTATTTTACAAACTCGAACAGGCAAATGAACGTTTCAGGATTATTTCAAGGGCCACAAGTGATATTATCTGGGAATGGAACCTCGCTGACAATCATATAGACTTTAGCTCCGGGGTGAAAGAGATGTTTGGTTATAACGCGCTTCCGGTTATGGCCTGGGACAAATGGTGGCTCGAGAAAATTCACCCGGATGATAGAGGCCTGGTAGCGAATTTTTATGGCGCATGTGCACAAAATAAGAATGCAAGCACTGTCCGCTTACAATATCGCGTGCAGTGTGGTGATGGTACCTATAAACATGTATTTAACAGGGCCGCGATAGTGCGGGATAAGGCATTCAAACCGGAAAGAATGATTGGGGCAATCCAGGATATAAGTGAGATCACTAGCTATGTAAATGCGATAGAAAGCCAGAATCAAAAACTTAGAGAAATTGCGTGGACACAATCTCATGTTGTAAGAGCCCCTCTTGCCCGGTTAATGGGGCTTGTCAATATTCTTAAAAACGACAACAAAAAGGAACTGGATTTGAACGAAATGCTGGAACACCTGACAGACTCGGCGAATGAACTGGATAAAATCATTCATGACATTTCACTTAAAACCGAAGCCGCTAAGATTTCGTAGAGCTACGTGACTTTGTCTGAAACCTTATTACGAAAACTGAAAATCCATCTTTATGAACAAACCTTCTTATGTTGCTTATGACGCAACTATCAGAACACTTGAAAGAACTGGACGACCATGGCTCAGTTATACATTACGATCTGAACCATAAAAAAATATACGAGATCAGCTTTTCTCATCTTCCTTCGGGGTTAGCTGAAAGTATAAATTCAATACTGCTTTAAGAATGGTTTACCGGCTTAAGTTCTGTGTACATCATAATATTGGGCAGCGAACTTTAGAAGTTCAACGGGCAGGCACTCAAATCCTATATAAATTTATACTGGTTCCCCTTTAATGAACTCCTTCCGTTAGTCAGTAGAAACGACTTTATCAAATGCTCTGACAATATTAT
This sequence comes from Chitinophagaceae bacterium, assembly GCA_028288595.1. Taxonomy (GTDB): domain Bacteria; phylum Bacteroidota; class Bacteroidia; order Chitinophagales; family Chitinophagaceae; genus JAQBNK01. The sequence continues at coordinate 6,590 of JAQBNK010000064.1, read as the reverse complement.
AACTGCCATCATCCCTTATTCTAAAACCATAATCATAACAAAATGTAAATACGTTACCGGTAGTACGGGCCGTCTTATGGTGGGTATAGTGTTGCTGATTATATCCTTTCTTTTCAAGTTTTTCTTTAGAGAGTATTTTATACTCTTTGTCACCCAGTAATTCTTTAAGAATTTTTCTATTCTTTTTAAGTATAAGGTCAATATCCCTGATCGCCTTATGGGTTTCCATCTTTGCATTATTATTAGCGGCGTTCCTGCAGCCATCGTCACAGTATTTTTTATCGGAACGTCCCTGGATTCTGTCTCCACAAAACAGGCACTTATTGTGGCTTTGGTTTTTACTGTTCATTGGAAGTGGATTTAGGCTAAGTTATAAAAAATATTAATTCATGTTTACACGGGTACACACGATTAGTCCCACTTATATCCGCATAGAAATACTTAAAAACCGGCTTGCTCTTATTCACTGTCAAACCTTTGTCTCTCAAAACAAAGGAGTACAAGTCATCAAATAAACCTTTCCCTGTTTAAAATTTAAAAGGCAAGTAATGAAAACACAAAACAAAGTGCAGCTAATTGGATACGTCGGTAAAGACCCGGTCCTACAAACTTTTGCAGACGGATCGAAAATGACAAAACTCAGGGTGGCTACTGACCACTATACAAAATCTGCTGAAGGAAAACCAGTGCAGCATACAACCTGGCATGAAGTAGTGGCTTTCGACAAAAAATCAGAAATGGCCCTTAACAATTTTAGCAAAGGGAGTCATGTCCTGGTTGAAGGTTTTATCGTTTACCGCACTTACCTCGACAGGTCTGGTCATACGCATTACATCACTCAGATCCGGGTGAAGCACTTCCTGAATCTTGACCGCTAATCTATTTTAAATGATACACATCAATTCGCCACCGATTGAGTTGACTCTTTTGTGAAGCAGGATGTCATACCGTAAATATTAATGGGGTTACAGTGGTGGCTTTCCTGCTTCATAAAGAAGAATACAAACCATTGATCACGCTAAAAAGTGAACGAAATGCATACAAGAAACTACACTTATATTAAGGCATCCCCTGTTTGGTATAATGGATGTTATTTTCATTCAAAGCAGGAATTGAAATTTGCTTTGTCTATTGAAGAAACCTATCACTATATCCGTGAACCGATTTACATTCCTTTTGACCCACACACTAAATTGCTGCCTGAAAGCCACTGGTCATATGTGCATTTTTATGTCCCCGATTTCTTAATCCGGCACAAGCAGGCTAATAAAGCATTCCTTGTAGAAATTAAGCCAGATGACTTCGCAGATCACAAATCACTCGCTTTAAGAAAAAAATTAGTTCAGCAATTTATCTGCAGGAAAGAATTTGACTGGCAATATAAATTGGTCAATGAAAATGAAATTCAGCTTACAGAAAACCAGTTTTTGAAATACCTTAAAATCTGCAACATCACTAATGAAAGCTCTGTTTATATCCGTTCGTATTACACAATCGTTCCCACCAACCACCAAACCGGTTTAACTAACCGCGACTATGTTTCCTTTCTCATGAATGGTTTTCCCCCGGTTTAAATACCCTGTGGGATTTTTTGTCTGTTGTGGTGCGCGTTCACGGGGTAAAAAACGGGCTTCGCTCCTAATGGAGCAATCATTTTTTGGCGTACCCCTCCTCTGTCGTTGTAAGGGGATACGCAAAAAATGAAACCTCCCTCCTTACTGCTAGTTAAAACTCATTTAACCATTTAAATCTTGAATTATGGAAATGTTTGGAAGACTCGCTTAGAAAGCAGAAGCATTTAATATCTGCACCAGCTTTCATGAGCACGGAAATGATTCGCTTAGGCTTGAAACATTAATACTTAACTAAAACGAAAGACATGAAAAAAAATTCCATTTACATAACTGACATAAACGGCAATGACTACCTCATTGAAGATATCCGTTCCACGATTTCGCAAACAGAAATCTTAATAGAGCTGGATAACAGGATGCGTGGCCTTACCATCCTTGAAAGGCAGTACTGGGAAGATATACTTCGCAAATTAAAATCAGTTAATAATCCAGATAAATAGGATATCGTTATGAAACAACTCAATAAAAATGAAATTCAGTCAAACGTTGCTGAAGTAGAACTGGTGTACAGAACAAAAGTGAAAGCCTCCGAAAGAAGGCAAGTAACGGATGGCAATACGGCTTTCAGGATTTTACTGGATGTATGGAATCTTGATAAAATTGATCTGCTGGAAGAATTCAAAATTTTGTTACTGAACAGGTCAAATCACGTATTAGGAATAGCTCATCTTTCGAGCGGAGGTATAACCGGAACGGTAGTGGACCCGCGACACATTTTCGCTCTTGCTATTAAAGCAAATGCAACGTCAATCATATTATCGCATAACCATCCCAGCGCTAATCTTAAGCCAAGCCAGGCCGACCTGGATATAACGCAGAAAATAAAACAAGCCGGAACTTTTCTGGACATTAAAGTGCTCGATCATTTAATTATGTCATGTGATGGCTATTATTCATTTTCTGACGAAGGAATTATCTAATAAATAACATAAAAACATGCAAAAAGATTTCTCTCATTCATTTTATAAGCTCAATCCTTGGTATTCGGGAATATGTCTTTTTTAAATCTTCCCGTTGACCTCTGTAATAGAAGGGACGGTTTATGGAGGTAGCCATAACTTCATACCTTTTGAGTTGGCAGTTTATTTTTTCATGTCAATACCAACTATTATAGCAGTATATATCGGCAGAAGTGTGAATACCATAACTAGTAAACCTAAGCTCGATAATGAAAATTCACCAACCTCTACGGGTGATTATTAACAAAGGACTGTCTAGAAAGACAGTCCTATAAAGCATGAGAAAATTAGGTGCTTTGCTTAGTAAGCAACCAGATTTAGTACTGAATATACCCTTGAATTCAGTACAATGCTAATTTCAATAAACCTTTAAATTATTCTTATTCATTTTAAAGATGGGAATCTACATGCCTTCAAAATCATAAGTAGTAGTAAGTCCATTAATTCCAATCTTAAATTTATCGGCGTTACCCACAAAGACTCCTGAAAAAACAGGTGACCCTCCACCAAGTCTAATTGAGCCGGGACCAGTTGGAATGTTGTCCATAATTGTAGCCTTAGGAAATTGCTTTATAAAAGAAGCCCAGGTAAATAACAGACCGCCGTTGTCAGGATCTGCCCCGGAGCCTTTCCACCATACTCCCTTCAATAGGTCCCAGGTTTGCCAAGTCTTTATTTTAGTGGCACCCTGATCGGGAGCTAGGCCTGTTATAAAATGACCCGTTTGATAACATGGAGTAAAAACCAGTGGGTAATCAACTATACCATCTGCGTCGATGTCAATTTGTAAAACAACAAATATGTTATCTACAGTAGAGTCTCGTTTTTGTATATAAGTTGAATATGATAATTCTGTAATTACAGACACCAAGGTGCCCACATATTTGTCATTTTTTAATCTTATAAATTTTTTGTCTGGACAATAGAATTCTACACTTCCATTACCCAGGGGAGCCGGGGATGGTCCATTAACAAATGTTGTTGTGCCTGTTGCACCAACCGCCGAATGTTTCACCCAGCCATTCATATTTACATCAGATACTATTACCGGTGGGATTTTAGGTTCCTCAGCAGAATTTTTTTTTCAAGTCGTAATCATTATGCATACCGCAAAAACATGTATTGCAATAATTTTTGTTCTCATAAATCAGTTGTAAAGAGTGTAAAAAAGTAAATGTAACAGCCTAATAATTTATCCAATGTCACTTTCGCTTAAAGAAAATAATGCTCGACACACGGTACAAAAGCGCGTTGAAATGATTCTATGGATTTATTCGGTTGTTCGTCGTCAAAACAGGGCGTTGGTCTTTTTTTATGGTTAACCATGCAGAATCCAGGAGGAAAGAAATAAATTACAGTGCATACATTTCAAATGAATAATTATCAAGAGAACCCTTTTATATTTTCTTCTAGGTATCGTTTATTACGGCATACAGTTTTTTGGGTAGTGCACATCATCTTATTTACATTAATTTATTCCGGCTCTCTTACGTTTAAAACAAGCACCGGTGGTGAATTGATATCAACATCCACCATTTGGGTAATCCCATATATTTTATATGCTTACCCGATTATGTATTGGTTCATTCCCAGCTATCTTTTAAAGCAAAAATATTTTCAGTTTTCCTTAATAATTATTGGCTGGGGGATATTCGGATGGTTTTTAAATTACTTGTTCAGGGCAAATGTTTTAAATCCCTTCAGGGATTACTTTAAGTTCTCACCGGGAGGTGCTCCCGGGGTGGGTACGCGTAATTCGTGGGCAGTTGGTAGCTATTTTACTATGAATATGATGGCAGGCTTTTGCAGCATGATAGTTTTATTTAAGTTCTGGATTAAAAAGCAACAGGAATTGATGCAGGTAGAAAAAGAAAAGATGTCTGCTGAATTGCAATTATTAAAAGCACAGGTTCATCCGCATTTTCTATTTAATACTTTAAACAACATTTATTCGTTCTCACTCCAAAATTCGCCTAAAACTTCTCAATTGATTTTAAAACTGTCCTCTTTGTTGAACTATATTTTATACGATTGCAAAACAGATGAAGTATTGCTTGAAAAAGAGATAGCTGTAATGAAAGATTATATTGATCTTGAAAAAGAACGCTATGCAAATAAGCTGGAGATTTCACTAAACATTGAAGGAGATATAAAAGAGAAATTGATAGCGCCGTTATTATTATTGCCTTTTCTTGAAAATGCCTTTAAACATGGCACATCAGAGCAATTGGAGAAACCCTGGCTTAGTATGGACCTCTCGGTAAAGCAAAATAACCTGCGATGCAAAATTGTGAATAGCAAAAACGATGACGCACCCTTGAACGATAATGGAATAGGGATCATGAATGTAAAAAGGAGACTTGCATGCTTATACCCGGAAAGGCATGAATTGAAAATAGATAATGAAACTGATTTTTTTGTCGTCTCTTTATTGCTGCAGCTAAAAGATGCGAAAAACCACGCGGGGATTTTTAACCGGGAAAAATATTTAACTGAAAGTTTTTCTTTACATGAAACTACGATGCCTGTTAATTGATGATGAGCCTCCTGCCTTAAAAATTCTGCAATCACATATTGCTACTGTAAATGGATTGGAAATAGTCGCACAATGCAAAAATGCGATTGAAGCGATTGATATCCTGCACGAAAAACCTGTTGATCTTATTTTTCTTGATATAAAAATGCCTAAATTATTGGGAACAGACTTTCTGAAAAACCTTTCTAACCCACCTAAGATAATTTTTGTTACTGCTTATCGCGATTATGCTTTGGAAGGTTATGAGCTTGATGCAGTTGATTACCTTTTAAAACCTGTTTCTTTTGAACGGTTTGTAAAGGCAGTGTCTAAAGTAAAAAAAATGATGGGGAGCGAGATACAAAGCCATCCGGAAGAATATAAGCCCAATCCTGAAGCCTTTGTTTATTTGAAAGTGGATAAGAACATGCAAAAGGTTTTTATAAATGAGATTATGTATGTTGAAAGCTTGAAAGATTACATAAAAGTTTTTCTAACGAGCGGCAAATATTTATTGGTGAAGCAATCCCTCTCTTCAATGGAAAATCTCTTATCTGGTCACTATTTTTTAAGGGTACACCGGTCTTACATGGTTTCGATTGATAAAGTAACCGGCTTCAATAATCTTTGTGTGCAATTACGGTCCAATGAAATACCTATCGGCAGGCTGTATAAGCAGTCAGTGATGGATGTAATTAATTCAAGATGATTAATTAAAATTAATTCTGAAGCCCAGCTGACTTATCCATCTTGCACTGTTTCCCGGCAAAGTGCTTGGCTGTATGGAATAAGCTGTTCCGTTCACCGGCATAAATTGATATTGGGGAGTGAGTGTTACCGTATTGGCAAAACCGGAAAACTGGATCAGCGGGAAATTATCTCCTGCCATAAAATAAGTTCTCCCCCAGTTTTTATTAAGCATATTGGTGAAATTAAAAACATCGAGCGTAACACTGAAACTGGTTTCTTTCTTTTTAAACTTTATTTTAAAATCCTGCTGAATACGCAGGTCAATAATGTGTGTAAACGGCAACCTGGCACCATTTCTTTCTGCAAATCCTCCGCGGTGCTTTTGTAAATATTTATCCTGCTCAATAAAATCATTTAAAAGATTTCTTTGCTGCTGCACTGAATACAATGTTGTACCAACTGTATAGGGAAGAAAGTTCATACTGGAAATATCTATCGCGGTGGGTATATAGATAAGATCAAAATTGTCTTTGAAATTATTATCATTTACTATACTGCCTGAGTAAACATAACTGTAAGGCGAACCGGACTGACCGTTATAAAATAAGGTAATGGAAGTCGCCGGTTTATTTTTACCATAGCTGATCTTTTTGATAACGCTCGCTGTTATTCTGTTACGCAGATCAACATCTGAAACTGATAAACCAGTAAAATTCCTGCCATTCACTGTTTCCGTTTGCCGCCACTGTGAATTATACACCGTATTGCTGGGTGACGTTTCAAAAGGACATA
>JAQBNK010000076.1 GCA_028288595.1 Chitinophagaceae bacterium | reverse complement strand
ATAAAAACAAACCCTGACAGCCGCAGATTAATTGTGAGTGCATGGAATGTTGCGGAACTTCCGAAGATGGCTCTGATGCCTTGTCATGCCCTGTTCCAGTTTTATGTAGCCGAGGGAAAATTAAGTTGCCAGTTGTACCAGCGCAGTGCCGATGTTTTTTTGGGTGTGCCTTTCAATATTGCTTCTTATGCTTTATTAACTTTGATGGTGGCCCAGGTATGTGATCTTGAGCCGGGTGATTTTGTCCACAGTTTTGGTGATGTGCATTTATACAGCAATCATTTGGAGCAGGCAAAATTGCAGTTAACCCGTAAACCATATAACCTTCCCCAGGTAAAACTGAATCCTTCAGTTAAAAATATTTTTGATTTTAAGTTTGAAGATTTTACGCTGGAGAATTATGAATTTCATCCGCATATAAAAGCACCGGTAGCGGTGTAATTCAGAATTCAAAATTCAGAATTCAAAATTGATCCGTACACCGTAAATCGTACACAGAATGATTTTATCTCACGTAGTAGCAGCGGCAGAAAATAATGCGATTGGTAAAAACAACCAGTTGCTCTGGCATTTGCCTAATGATCTTAAATTTTTCAAGAATGCCACATGGGCTTTGCCGGTGTTGATGGGTAGAAAAACATTTGAAGCTTTATCTGGTAAGCCACTTAACGGCAGGGTAAATATGGTAATGACAAAGCAGAAAGACTGGAAGGCAGAAGGGGTAGTAACCGTTCATACGCTTGCTGATGCTGTTTTTTTCGCTAAAGAAAATGGATATAACCAGTTACAGATAATTGGTGGTGGCGAAATATATAAGGAAACCCTTAGTAAAACCAACCGGCTTTATATCACCCGCGTTCATGCCAGTTTAGAAGGCGATGCATACTATCCCGAATTTGATAAAAAAGACTGGCAATTAGTGCATGATGATGCCCACCCTGCAGATGAAAAGCATGCTTATGCTTATAGTTTTCAAACCTGGATGAGGAAATAAACTGCTATGTTAAATGCTGAATGTTGAATGAAAAGCAGCTTCAGCATTTAGCATTCAGTATTCAAAATTCAACATAATTCAATGTATTCAAAGACTCAATTACTCTTAAAATATCTTCAATACTGGTGGAACGCGTCGAATGGAAAAGGGCATGGTGTGCATTCACCTTTTGTTTTTGATTTTATCACTAAAGTTATTAATGATAAAAAAGATTATCCTGCTTACAGTAAAATAGAAACAATAAGACACGAGTTAAAAAAAGATGCAACCGTTCTTACAATTAAAGATTTTGGCGCAGGCTCAAGAGTTGACTCTTCAAAACAAAGAAAAATATCTTCCATTGCAAAGTCAGCATTGAAATCAAGAAAATTTGCGCAGTTATTATTCAGAATGGTAAAGTATTTTGAACCTTCTGTTATTTTAGAATTAGGGACTTCACTGGGCATTACATCATGTTACCTGGCAGAAGGTAATTCAGCCGCCAGGATTATTACGATGGAAGGCGCACCTGAAGTGGCCGCGGTTGCTAAAAATAATTTTCAAAGAGAGGGTTTGAAAAACATCAGGATAGTTGAAGGAAACTTTGATCATACACTTCCATCGGTTTTAAATAATTTGGATAAAATAGATTTCGCGTTTATCGATGGCAATCATCGCAAACTTCCAACGCTTGAATATTTCAACCAGCTAAAATCTAAAATTCATCCGGGAACAGTATTAATATTTGATGATATACACTGGAGCCGCGAAATGGAAGAAGCGTGGAAAGAATTGATAAAAGATGCAACAGTGACTTTATCGGTTGATCTTTTTTTTATAGGGATATTATTCTTCAAAGATCATTTTATAGCAAAGCAACATTTTGCTATAAGGACATAAGTTTTTAGTAAAACTTGTTAATAAACTTCTTAAAAATTTAAAGTTTTAAGTTTTGCCTGGTTTTTGATAATAAGGATATATAATTCTCAAAAAAGATCATGGAAGTAAATGAAGTAAAGAGATTGGGAGACCTTAAACGCTATGATATTTTAGACACTCCGCCAGACGGCAGTTTCGATAAAATAACTCTTCTTGCAGCAAAAATATTCAATGTGCCTATTGCATTAATAACTTTGGTTGATGAGGACCGTATCTGGTTTAAATCTAAGTATGGATTGAATGTGTCACAAATAAACAGGGATCCGGGGCTTTGTGCTTCAGCGATTCTGAGTGATGACATTCACTTGGTGGAAGATGCAAAAAACGATCCCCGGACTTTAGCTAATCCATTGGTTGCCGGTGAATTTGGTCTGCAATTTTATGCCGCTGCGCCACTCATCTCTCCTAAAGGTTACCGGCTAGGTACAATTTGCCTCATAGATAAAAAGAAAAGATATTTGAATTCAGATCAGCAGGACCAACTCAAAATAATGGCTGATATAGTGATGGAACAAATGGAGATCAGGTTAAAGGCCCGTGAAAAGGTGAGAGAATTAATCGAACAAAAAGATACATTAACAGCTACTGGTTCTTAAAATATTTCGCCCTGGTAATCTAATAACCTCATTTTTGCTTCATGAAAAATAAACTGGTCATTGCCTTCTTGCTGGTTACTGTATTGCATGGAACAAACGTTAGCGCCTGGGGTGTGCTTGGTCACCGGATCGTAGGGCAAATAGCATACAGTTATTTAACTCCGAAAGCAAGGCTGGGAGTCGCAGGAATACTGGGCAACGAATCTGTTGCTATGTCAAGTAACTGGGCAGATTTCATCAAATCAGACCCAACATATAACTATCTCGGTCCCTGGCATTATGCAGACATGGATGATGGATTAAGCTATGCGGCGATTCAAAATTATTTTGCAAAGGATACCGCGACAGATGCTTATACGAAACTGAATTTTCTGATAAGCGGCCTCAGGAATAAGGGTCTTCCTAAGACCCAGCAGTTAATGTACCTAAGGTTGATAATTCATATTGTGGGTGATTTGCATCAGCCTATGCATATAGGTAAAAAGGAAGATGCCGGAGGTAACAAGGTTAGGCTAACCTGGTTTAACGACCCCACTAATCTTCATGCGGTCTGGGATGAAAAGCTGATCAATTTTCAGCAGTTAAGCTATACAGAATATGCTAACGCTATTAATTATACCACATCGTCACAAAGGGCTCTATGGCAAAACCAGCCCATAACGCAATGGATATATGAATCGTATGAACTGAGAAATAAGATTTACAGGGAAACAAAAGAAAATGATAAGCTAAGCTAC
>JAQBNK010000059.1 GCA_028288595.1 Chitinophagaceae bacterium | reverse complement strand
ATAGTTTCAAATACTTTCAACGACAGCTCAATACTTAACGGAATAAACTACAATCCAACATTCAATCCTATTGATAAAGTGTTGGAATTATTTGAGAGACTGCTTGCAAGCGAAAAAGAAAAAACGGATTTGCTTAAGGAGATATTAAATAAGATAAAATAAACGCTAATTGCGCAATCCTCTCCTGATGTGCTAATCAATTTATCGTATTTTATAAAGGTGATGCTTGACGGCAAAAACGACGAGTCCCGCTACATTCTTCACTTTCATCTTCGCAAGGATATCTCCACGGATACCTTCAACCGTCCGGGAACTTAAACCCAACTTTTCTGCTGTTTCCTGGCTGGAATATTGTTTACAAATGAGCTGGATGATTTTGAGCTCTTTAGTACTGAACTCTATTGCTTTTCTCATTTAAAAGACATTGAAATACGAAGTATAAAAGCAAAATAAATCATCTGAATAAATCAAACCTTAATGTATATTTTTTTTCGGTCAAGGATATAAACGATCAGCCAATAAAATACGATCATACAAATAGCGTAAAAAAGCGAGCCTACCTTTAAATCTGATGAAATGGGTTTGCAAATATTTTCATAGAACCATCCGAAAGGACTAGTATAAACGGGTTTACCAGTAAGAGCATCGTTCCTGGAAAATATTCTGATTAGACCAAGTAACCTTGGAAGGAAACCACTGATAAAAAATATGAAGAGCGCATTTTTACCAAAGACATCAAAGAAACGCATCCACCAGCTTCTTTCATTTTTAAATTCTATAATGTAAATGATCACTGAAAGTACTGCCATAGCAAGACCAGTTGTGTATAATACATAACTGCTTGACCATATCTTTTTATTAATGGGAAATATCTTATCCCAACAGAAGCCGGCAAAAATTAAAACCATGGCTGCAACGAATAAGTTAGTCAGCATTTCATAGCTCTTGCCTTTTTGTTGAATGTACTGACCGACTAAAAAACCGAAGATCACCTGAACAATAGCAGGTGCTGTGCTGCCCAATCCCTCTGGATCGAAAGGAATGCCTTCACCTTTGTAAACATGAGAGACGCCAAATAGGTTTATATCTACGTTAGTTCCAAAATAACCTGGGAGACTATTTGGATCACCAGCACTACCCAGCCAGAAACAAATGAACCAATATACCAAAAGTATTATTCCGCCAATAACAAAAGCGCCTTTTGGTTTAAAAAAGTAAATGATAAATGCGCCAAAACAATAACATAGAGCGATACGTTGCAATACTCCCATGATGCGAACATTGGTCCATGGTTTAGCTACGAGGTGATTATTCTGCCATGCAATAAAAGGCGACCAGTTAAGAAAAAGTCCAATCAATATTATTAATGCGGTTCTTTTTAATACTTTCTTTAAGAACACACTTGTTCCTGCATTTTCAAAACGGGGCATTACAAACGACAAGGCATTGCCTACAGCAAATAAAAAGAAAGGGAAAACGAGATCGGTGGGTGTGCAGCCATGCCAGGCAGCGTGTTCCAGTGGGGAATAAATATGCGCCCACGAGCCTGGGTTATTTACTAATATCATGAGAGCGACGGTGGCGCCGCGGAAAACATCTAGGGAATAGTAGCGTTGGGTCATTATTGAAGATATAAAACGAATGATACAATTATGGAATTAAAGAATCTTTTTATCGCAATCAATTATTCTGTAAAAAACCGGTAATCTTGCATTTTTCAAAAACCTTATATGAAACTAGCTGTTATAGGAACCGGTTATGTTGGGCTTGTTACGGGAACTTGTTTTGCAGAAACAGGAAATTATGTTTGCTGCGTTGATATTGATAAGAATAAAGTTGAGAAATTATCAAAAGGCGAGATGACCATTTTTGAGCCCGGTCTTGATAAACTTTTCGTTAGAAATCTAAAAGAAGAGCGCCTTAGGTTTACGACCGACCTTATTGAAGGGATTAAGAATGCGGAGGCCATTTTTCTTGCGCTCCCAACACCGGAAGGAGAGGATGGAAGCGCAGATTTAAGTTATGTATTGGGTGTTGCAAAAGAATTAGGAAAAATTCTTAAAGATTACAAAGTGGTCGTAGACAAAAGCACCGTTCCTGTTGGTACTGCGGAAAAAGTCAGAGCTGCAATCGCAGAAAATTATAAGGGGGAATTTGATGTTATAAGTAATCCGGAATTTTTGCGTGAAGGAGTGGCTGTTGAAGATTTTATGAAGCCAGACCGTGTTGTGATCGGTACAAGTTCTGAAAGAGCAAAAAAAGTAATGAATGAATTGTATGCTCCTTTCGTTCGCCAGGGAAATCCTGTGATTTTTATGGATGAAAGATCTGCAGAACTTACAAAATATGCAGCAAATGCTTTTCTTGCTACAAAGATCACTTTCATGAATGAGATCGCACAGCTCTGCGAACTTTACGGTGCAGATGTGGACATGATTCGCAAGGGAATTGGTTCAGATGACCGTATTGGTAAGCGTTTTCTTTTTGCAGGCATAGGGTATGGGGGAAGTTGTTTCCCTAAAGATGTAAAAGCGTTAAAACGTTCTGCAGAAGATACCGGCTACGACTTTAAGATTTTAAATGCTGTGATGGAGGTAAATGAAAAGCAGAAGGCGCACCTTGTTTCAAAATTGAAATCGCATTTTAATAATAATATTAGCGGTCGCCATTTTGCTGTATGGGGATTGGCTTTTAAACCTAATACAGACGATGTAAGAGAAGCGCCTGCATTTAAAATAATTGATGCGCTGCTTGCAGAAGGCGCAACAGTATGTGGTTTCGACCCGGAAGCGATAAATAATACCAGGAAAGCTTTAGGAGATAAAATTCAATTTTCCGAAGATCAGTATGAGACTCTAGAAAATGCTGATGCATTAATTATCGCCACAGAATGGAATGAATTCAGAACACCGGATTTTGAAAAGATCAGCAAATTGCTAAAGCAAAAAGCAATATTTGACGGAAGAAATTTATTTGATTCTGAAACAATGAAAAATAAAGGTTTTCATTATGTAAGTATTGGACGACCATAAAAAAGCGCATGGAACAAAAAAGAATTTTAATAACTGGCGGGGCTGGGTTTTTAGGATCCCATTTATGTGATTTTTTTATAAAAGAAGGCTTTCATGTTATCGCTATGGATAACCTGGTAACAGGGGATATGAAAAATATCGAACACTTGCTGCCCAATAAAAATTTTGAATTTTATTTTCATGACGTAACCAAATTCATTCGTGTTGCGGGTGAACTTGATTATATACTTCATTTTGCTTCTCCGGCAAGCCCCATAGATTATCTTAAAATACCGATACAAACTTTGAAAGTTGGCGCTTTGGGAACACACAATTGTCTCGGTCTTGCTAAAGAGAAAAAAGCGAGGATTCTTGTAGCTTCTACAAGCGAGGTTTACGGTGATCCGCTTGTTCATCCCCAAACCGAAGATTACTGGGGTAATGTAAACCCGGTAGGGCCACGCGGAGTTTATGACGAAGCCAAGCGGTACATGGAAGCCATTACGATGGCTTATCATACATTCCATGGTGTGGAAACCCGCATCATTCGCATATTTAATACTTATGGGCCAAGAATGAGATTGAATGATGGAAGAGCGCTTCCTGCTTTTATCGGACAGGCGCTACGCGGAGAAAGCTTAACGGTTTTTGGTGATGGAAATCAAACACGTTCTTTCTGTTACGTTGATGATTTGGTTGAAGGGATCTATCGCTTGCTAATGAGTAATTATGTAAGCCCTGTTAATATTGGTAACCCGGACGAAATATCATTAAAGGATTTTGCTGAAGAAGTTTTGAAATTAACAGGATCAAAAGTATCTATAGATTATAAACCTTTACCTGTTGACGATCCAAAACAAAGGAAACCTGATATTTCAAAAGCTAGAACGATCCTGCAGTGGGAGCCAAAAATAAACAGGTCCGAAGGGTTGAAGAAAACACTTGAATATTTCCAAACTCTTCCCAAAGAAGAACTATATAAGTTGCCGAAAGAATTTTAACATGAAGCATGATAGCCCGTATACTTGTTCAGGACAAGATGGGGCAACCAGGTATCGAGTTATTATTGCTGTCGCAATTTATCCTTGATTTTGAGTGGCATTTTTTCTCAAGAGACATACTTGACCTGACTGACCGCTTTTCATTCACTAGGAAAGTTTTAGGAGGCAAAATCAAATTCTAAAGATCAGGAGGCGCTCTCGAAAATGCTGATTCATTATTCCAACTTAATGGAATGAATTCCGAACGTCTCGTCTTATAAAAGTCAGCAAGCTGTTAAAGCAAAAAACTCGTATTTCGAGCAAAATTTATTTTGTACAACAATGAAAAATAAATAGGTTTCGTTATGTAAGTATTGATCGGCCTAAAACTTTGACATAATTTTTCTTTTTATCAAGAACATGAATAACCAGCCAAATGAAATGATCATACAAGTTGCACTCTTTCATTTGGGACGAAATGGTTTGCAAATATATTCATAGAACCAAACGAATGATTTTATATAAACGGGTTTTCAGGCAACCGGGTCATTTTTGGAAAATATTCTAATTAATGTAAAGGCCTTGGAAAGAACCCGCATCAAAGAAGCGCATCCACGAGCTTCTTTGATTTTAAATTCGATAATATAAAAGATAACAGAGAGTGCTACAATCTCAAGTCCGATGGTGTATAAACATAATTGCTAGGACCATATCTTTTGTTGATTTGGGCGAAACGTGTCATTACGAAGGACAAGGCATAGTCCATAGCAGGCAGCATGTTCTAGTGGCGATAGATGTGCGCCTAGGAGCCGGGCTTATTCACGAGGATTATAGAGCAACTCCCGACACGAATGAAATATTTTTGCAATCGTTATTTAGTACTATATTAACCCTATTAAAATTACAAGTGAATTGAGCAATAGGCATTAAATTGAAATCAATGGATTTAAAAGCCTGATTTTAATTGTGGTTGCACCTTTATGCAAATCTTTTTCGGTGGAATAAATAAAAATCATCCAGAAAACAGGGGTTGCACCAAGGCACATGGTTCACCACAAGGTCTCAGAGTCTACTGTCTATGGCAGGCAACGTACCGCCCTAATTGCGTATCTGTATGACATAAATAGTTATTTATTTTAGATTAATTTTGACCTATGCAACCCTTAACTCATCTAATCTACCTTGATCCAGGATCAGGAAGCATTATGTTTCAGGTAATTCTTTCGGCCGCTCTGACCTTTGTCCTATACCTCAAAAAGGCAGGAAAATTCATCAGGTTATTAATTGTGAAAAAAAATTATTCAGTAGAACGGCTGAAAAGAAAGTTTAAAAGCAATTAATGCGTCAAGCCTATTCATTCCGTGACCCGGGAGGCTTTGTTACTATTACAGATAATAAAGTCATTCGCCATATTAGGAACTCCTATGCGGGTAACTATAATCACTTGATGCATTCAGGTTTATACGAGCGACTCGTTGAAGATGAATTATTAATTCAACATGAAGAGCATACCTTGCCTGAAAATGGGTTTTACAAAACCATCCATCCTGAGCGAATCGACTTTATCAGCCTTCCCTTTGAATGGACGATGAGCCAATGGCAGGAAGTGGTTTTAATGTTTTTAAAGGTCAATATTATTTCGCTTGAATATGGCATGATTCTAAAAGATGCCACTCCATTTAATATTACTTTCTACAAAGGCAAACCCATTTTTTTTGATACACTTTCATTCGAGACTTATCGCGAAGGACAGCCATGGATGGCCTACCGCCAATTTTGCGAAACCATGCTTTCACCTTTAACCCTAATGCATTACAACGGCAACCAATGGGGAACAATGTTATTAGCGAATTCAAACGGCCCTAAACTAGACTTTGTTTCGAAAAATTTGCGAAAAAAAAGCCTGTTCAACCTTGGTGTTGTGCTTCATATTCACTTACATGCCTGGTACCAAAATAAAAACACAGTTATTCGACACCATAAAAATTTCTCAAAAGAAAAAACAATTATATTACTTCAATCGATCAAAAATTCCATAAAAGGATGGAGTACTCAAAAAACCACAACCGAGTGGAGCGATTATTATGCTACCGGTATCGATTCAAAGACATATCTAGGTTCAAAAATCGCTGTTATCAGCAAGGTGCTGACTGAAATAAATCCAAACATAGTTATTGACCTAGGCGCTAATACAGGTAAATTTTCCGTTTTAGCCTCATATTTTGCAAAACAGGTAATTGCTGTAGAATCCGACTACTATTCCGTTGAGGTTTTAAGACAAACGATTAAGAAAAAGAAAATTCGCAACTTGGAAACCGTCGTTGCAGATATCACCCACCCAACTCCCTATACCGGGTGGAAAAACTTAGAAAGAAGTTCGCTTTTATCCAGGTTGACTTGTGATCTGCTGCTAGCCCTCGCACTTATTCACCATCTTTGCATTGCTGCAAATATTCCGTTACAACTTGTTGCGGAACTCTTTGCGACGATGACAAAAAAACATGTCTTAATAGAATTTGTTCCAAAAAATGATGAGAGGGTCAAAGGCATGCTAGCTAACAGGGCAGATATCTTTGATGAATATACTGAGGAAAATTTCATTCAAGTTTTTAGTGAGTATTTCAACCTGATAACTTTTATCGGCTTCGAAGGCTCCCATCGCAAATTATTTGTATGGGAAAAAAAATAAGACTTTTGCTTGCCCGTCCCTTACTGCCATACTTGTATGGATTGTCATTTATTATATTTAAAACGTCTGCCTTTTTTCCGCTTTTGGACTTTAAAGTAGGTTTTGCCCTCTATACTCTTTATTGCTTGATCACTTTTTTATTGCTAAAACTTTTTGCCAAAATATTTTCATTGCCTGGTGCAATCGTCTACGTCCTTATTATCTGGGGCTGCCTTCTGCATACAGCAAGAATTGCTCAAATACTAGGATATTCATATGGGTATATTCCGCGCAATTTTTATTTTAGCCTTTATGGGGCGATAATTGTGTTATTCATTGTACTCCTAGTCTTTTTTAAAAACTATCAATTTCGAGCATACCGCCAGTTTAATGAAATAGGAAATACATTCTTCATTATTATTTCTGTTTTATTCATATTTCGGGGCATTACAGAAAACCGTAAACGAGTTATTATTGATAGTGCTCGCATTCATATAGACGGGCAGTTAAAAGCAAAAGAAAAGCCTAATATTATCTGGATACTAATGGATGAATACGGTTCCCCTGAAGTACTAAAGACACGATTCGCTTTTTCCAACCCTTTAGTCGAGGATTTAAGAAAAAGGAATTTTTATGTCTTTTCCACCATACAAAGCAGGTATAACATTACACTTTATTCAATCAATTGTATTTTTAACTTTGATGATAGCATAGTACCCCGAGGATTTTATAATGCTGAACGGCTATTGAATGAAAACGCCTTCGTGCCAACCCTTCAGAAAGCCGGATACAACTTCATCAACCTCAGCTTTTTTGACATTGGCAATAATCAAAAAATTGAAAATAGAAGTGGCTTTCCTAATGACTATTTTGACATGGATACAGCCGGTACATTATTCAGCTTACTATATGGCGAATGGAAGTTTTCCCAAAAAAATTGTGATGCCTTTAATCAGCTATTGCTTGAGCGCTTAAACGATACGCTTGAAACCAAAACCCAATCACCAAAGTTTATATGGGCACATTTTCTTATACCGCATGCTCCGTTTTGCAGAACAGCTAATGGAAGCAGTCAAAGGGATGTTGCATACTCGGGGTATGATTCCGGTTTTATCAAAAACAGGTACACAGGCTATATCGGTTATGCGAATCGCATCTTAGATTCTTTGCTTGATCAACATCCTTCGCTTTTAAAAAGCATAATAATCATATCCGGTGATCACGGGCCGAGGTTCCTTTTTATAAAAGAGAATGCAGTCCAATACTCACCAATGGCGGCTATTTACTTGCCCATCAAATACGATACAACCCGACTTGCACGTTTAAGATATATATCTCAGATCCCCCAATTTATCATTCAGCAATTTTCAAGGTAAGTGGCGATTTCGGAATAATAAATCTTCGGAGTTCAACATAAAAACAATGCTTAAACTTGGATATATATTTTTCTGCGATTAAGTAAAAACATGGTGGACCAGTAAAAGCACTATTGAAATGGCATAGAAAGCGAGCCCATATTCCGATTAATCCAAGTAATCTTAGGAGGAATCGGCGATTAAAAAAAGAAAAGGGCATTTTTACCAATGATAATGCGCCGAAACAAAAACATAGGAGCGATTAGTTGGCCCGCTTTATGCAAGAGGCCTGGTTTGAACCCGCCAGGAATAAACCGCGATGAATTTGGCGGGGCAGGCAAAGGCGTCAAGCATAAGAAAAGCATTTTTACACGTGGTCAGAAAAGCGAGTAACCGCACCACCACGCGGATCCTCACTGCTGTGCTCTTAAAAATAATACGAGGAGATGAATAAAATATTCATGAATGCAGGCAGATTGTAAGCGGGAATGTACAGTTATTGCGAGGATTTCATTTCAGAGATACCAAAGTATACGCCGGGTGTTGAAGGACTACACATCTATCGGTGAATGTTAGTTTTGCAAGGACAAGATGGAACTAGGTGAAAGCAACTCGAAACCCCAAAGTTGCAAAATGGGGTGGAAACCTATGATTGGATTAAAGGAGGCATAAAACCAGTGTTTAAAGATATCGAAGTAACTATAATTAATTTTGGAATTATTCTTACGTTTACCAAAGTACAACCAATGCGATTAATTTTCTGTCGCCAGTATGCATCAAATCACTTTATAGGGAAACCAAACAACTAGCTGAAACTGCTTCTCATTCTGTGTAATTTTATTCGCACAATTTATGGTTTACGAATCACTCATCAGTAAGAAACAAAAGTTAGGAGTAATAGGTCTGGGCTACGTAGGGTTACCAGTAGCATTAGAAATGGCTAAAAAACTCCAGGTTATTGGATTTGATATCAATGAAAGAAGGGTATCTATGTTAAGGGGAAAAGTGGACCCTAGTAATGAGCTTGGAGAAGAATATTTTGAAGGTTGCGATATAGAATTCACAAATGATCGCAATATATTAAAGGAGGCATGTTTCTATATAGTCGCAGTTCCCACACCTGTTGATGAATATAAGGTGCCGGATCTTACTGCATTAAAAAAATCCTCAGAGACAATTGGTAATATTATTAAACCGGGAGATTACGTTGTTTTTGAATCTACAGTATATCCTGGATGCATAGAGGAAGATTGCCTGCCAATTGTCGAAAAATTAAGTGGGCTGAAAGCGGGAAGTGACTTTAAAATTGGTTATTCACCTGAAAGGATAAACCCAGGCGACAAAGAACACACTTTACCAAATGTAATAAAAATCGTCGCTGGTTGTGATATCGAGTCTCTTGAAGAGATAGCAAAAGTTTACGAATTAATAGTGAAAGCAGGAGTGCATCGAGCTCCATCCATTAAAGTTGCAGAGGCAGCTAAAATTATAGAAAATACACAGAGAGATCTTAATATAGCACTGATGAATGAACTCTCGATCATTTTTGATAAAATGGGTATCAATACATACGATGTATTAGAAGCTGCAGGGACTAAATGGAATTTTTTAAAATTTTCCCCTGGTCTTGTCGGGGGACATTGTATAGGGGTAGACCCTTATTATCTAACTTATAAGGCGGCTCAAATAGGTTATAGCAGTCGAGTAATCTTGGCTGGCCGAGGTATTAATGATGGTATGGCTGCTTATGTTGCAAAAAAAGTATTACAGCATATAATTTTAAATAACGGGAATGTTCGGGACGCGAAAGTGCTTGTCATGGGAGCGACGTTCAAGGAAAATGTGACAGATATCAGGAATTCTAAAGTAGCAGATGTTGTTGCAAACTTGAAAGAATATTTTTTAAACGTTGATGTAACGGATCCGCATGCCTGTTCAGAAGACTTGTTCCATGAATATGGTTTTCATTTAACCCAAACGATACATAAAGATTATGATGCGGTAATTGTTGCGGTATGCCATGCTGAGTTTCTACAATATGATGATCAATATTTTTCTTCCATTCTGAAAGAAAAAGGCTTGGTGGCTGATTTAAAAGGAATCTTTAGGACTAAGATTCGCTCAAGGTCTTACTGGAGTTTTTAATTGCTTAGTTTTACTAGATAACCATATGTAATATAATCCGTATGACTTTTAATAAAATAGGATCGACATCGGAGTACCAAATTTCCCTTTGCATTCTGCCACCTATAAAGAACCAACACGAGATTAGCGGATACCGATTTACCGATATGTTTATAAAACCATGAGAAGGGTGTTGTATAGACTTGGCTTGTGGATAACGGGATATTGTGTTTGAGTGAATACGGATGAGCCCGAGTACTCTTGAACAGGAAACAGCTGATAAATAAAATGAACAGCGCATTTTTTCTACATGGCTACGTATAAGGTTGCTTTCCACTCTCTCTATCTGCAAATCAGCAGCTTCGCATTGTAATGTACTTATGATAATGAAATTTCAGATGATTGTTCTTTCGTCTATACAACAAGTTTTGAATTGATTGATTTGGTATTTCACTAATTCTTTAACAATTTAGTGTTCACTATTAGTGCTGATACCAGATTTTGTAAAAAAAGGTCGTAGAAAAAGAACTCAAATGGACAACGGGAATTTTGTGATATCCTTGGATTTCGAACTTTTATGGGGAGTCAGGGATAAAAAAACGATTGAAGAGTATGGAAAAAATATACTCGGGGTTCATGAAGTAATCCCACGTTTATTAGTGCTCTTTAAGAAGTTTAATATTCATGCAACGTTTTCAGCTGTGGGTTTTCTTTTTTTTGAAACTAAAGATGAATTGCTGTCGAATATTCCCCCAAAACTACCCAATTATAAAGACAAAAATCTGTCGCCATACACGTGCCATTTTGATCTTGTTGGTGAAAATTATGTAATAGATAAATATCATTATGCGCCTGAATTAATCAATTTGATAAAGGCAGATGGAAGCCACGAAATTGGCACCCATACCTTTTCCCATTATTACTGCTTAGAAGACGGACAAACAATCTATGAATTTAAGGAAGATCTTAAAAAAGCAATTGAGATAGCAAAAACAAGGCAAATACAACTTACTTCTTTAATTTTTCCAAGAAATCAATTTAATAATGAGTACTTAGCTGTTTGTAATGAACTTGGCATAACATGTTATAGAGGTAATGAACGCTCATGGTTATATAAAGCAAGAAAAGCTGAGCAGGAAAGTAGTATTAGAAGATTATTCCGATTTATTGATGCTTACATTAATTTATCCGGTCATAATTGTTACTCAAACGAACAAATTTCAAGCAAATTACCAATGGACATTCCTTCGAGTAGATTCCTGAGGCCTTATGAAAAAAAGTTCAAGCTGGCTGATGGATTAAGATATTTGCGAATTAAAAGGAGTATGAGTCATGCTGCGAAAAATAACTTAACTTATCATCTTTGGTGGCATCCGCATAACTTTGGTGTGAATCAACAAGAAAATTTTTCTTTTCTTGAAAGAATTTTAAGGCATTATCAATATTTAAACAAAAAATATCAATTTGAAAGTATTTCTATGTCCCATCTAGCAAATAGATTGATGAATGAAAAATAAAAAAATTCTTTTACTTGGGGGTAATGGGTTATCGACAAATGTTTTGTTCAATGCAATAAACAAACAATATGGCGTGAGTTTGGTCATTATTGAAGAAAAAGAGCCGCTTAAAGTTTTTTTGAAAAGAAGAATAAAACGTTTAGGTGTATCAACGGTTATTGGGCAAATATTGTTTTCACTTCTAATTGCAAGCCCGCTTGCATATTTGTCAAAAGGCAGGGTTAAAGAAATATTAGGAAATGCTGATTTAAATGGCGAGGAAATCCCCTCAGAGAAAATTATTAAGGTACGGTCTGTAAATTCTAGCGAGGCCCTTAATTTGATATCTAAAATCAATCCGGATTTAATAATTGTAAGCGGTACTAGAATAATATCTAAAAAGATTTTGGAATGCGTACAATGTAAATTCATAAACATTCATGCTGGTATTACTCCTAAGTATCGAGGTGTCCATGGTACCTACTGGGCTCTTATAAATAACGATATAGAAAATAGTGGTGTAACTATTCATTTCCTTGACGATGGGATAGATACTGGCAACATCATTGAGCAGAGACGAATTTCCCCTACGACCCGGGATAATTTCGTAACATATCCCTTCTTGCAACTTTCCTGCGGGATTGAATTACTATATAATGCTATTGAAAATTATTTTAGTGATCGCATTAAACCCCAGGAGGGGGGCGGCGAAAGTAATTTATATTACCACCCAACGATTACACAATATTTATACTATCGATATATCAAAGGAATAAAATAAATAGCGTCATACGGATGGTCTTACATTGTAATACTTCATAAAAATTTCACCATATCTATCTTGTATGTAATTAATCAGATATTCAAGCTACTACTACAATAGCATGTTTGAGTACCCAGAGTTAATGAGAGCGCTTCAACACAATGAGTTTTGACTATTTCCCGACTGTAATCCTTCCATCGCAATAAAA
>JAQBNK010000167.1 GCA_028288595.1 Chitinophagaceae bacterium | reverse complement strand
TATGCGGCCAAGGAAAATTCTTACGTCGTAGTATTCAGGATTTTTATTTAACGCCTGAAGAAGCAACTGTTTTGCTTTATTATAATCTTTCTGATTGAATGCGGCGTCTTTTGCAGTTACAAGTAATTCATCGGCTGTGGGTACTGGCGGCAATGTTGCAGCGTTTGCTTCTTGTTGATATTGGTGTCTTAAAGAATCAACCTGCCCATTTTTTGGATTGATATTTAACAACCGCTGCAGTGTAGAGTCTGCCGCAGCATAATTTTTTATTGCACCTTCTATCCTGGCTTTTTTTAAGAGCAGTGTTTCAGATGCGGGATGATATTTTAAACCGTTATTGATAATGCTAAGCGCTTGTGTGAAATTGTTATGATAAACATTAAGATCACTGTAAGCTACTGCTACATCTTCAATTGCCGGATGACGCTTTAACACATATTCAAAAGCTATTCGGGCGCTATCGTAATTGTTAGTCCAGGTATAAATCCTTCCTAAAAAAATCCTTACATCTGAATAATCAGGTTGTTTTTTTAAGGCAGCCTGTAGCATTTTTTTTGCACTGTTATAATCTTTCTGCTGGAATGCCGATTTTTGCGCGGCTCTCAACAAATCGTCTGATGTTGTTTTTTTTTGCGCATTTGAAACAAGTGAAATCACCAGGATGAGACTAAGCGATAATATTTTTTTTAACATGCTCATCTCTTATTGTTTTTATTTGAAGTGCCTTGTGCTGTATTATTAGCAGGACGAAGGGGTTTCGCCTGGTTGTTATCGTTTGTAAAATACCCGGTATAGGAAGGGGAGTAGATGGTTTCCTCAAGTTTGCCTTGTGTATAATGTTCGAGCGTCTCATTATACAGGAACCACGATTTATTCAGTGATAAATTATTGGTTGATTCAAGATCAGTCGTCCAGTTATCTGCAATATCCGCGACATGAATAATTAAAGAGACCGTGAATAAAAGCAGGATCAATTGCGCCATGCTGGTTTTGATCACGATGCGGTAGGGCACAAAATGATATAGTATGGCAATTATTGCTATGAAAAGAAGCAGAATTAAAATAATTCTAATCCACCCTTCTGAAGTGATGATCGCCAGGAAATCGAGTGAAGGATAACTCCACAGTTCATTTCCCATAGGAACCGTAGTAACAAGAAAGTATTGGCACAAACAAACCTGGAATAGTATTATGCTCGAGACAATTAAGATGAAGACGATCCTCGCCAGTTTTCTGTTCACCAAATAAAATAACAGGTAGAGAAAAAAGCCAGGCAGTGCAATTTCTAAGAAGAACGCCGCATCTTTTATAAAGCTGATGAGTATAATTTCATCAAACGGCTTAGGTATACCATGAAGAAAAATATTATAAACTATTTCAAAAATGCGGACAGCAAACAGCAAAAGGAGGAAAACTAAAGCATATCGCAAATAGTTTTTGAATGCCGCTATAACAAAATTGGACGACGTTTTAAAGACAGTATAGACCCTGCTTTCTTTTCTTGCAGATGCAGTACGTTTTCGTGGAGAATGCACGGCTCCGCCGGGAACCAATTCAGAATAGACAGGAGTTGTATCATCTCTCGCAGGGTTAAAACCCAATCGCGGCATTTCTCCCCAATGCCTGTCTTTCATAAAAAGAAGATCAATGTAACCCCGCATGCCGCATAACATAATGTAAGGCTGAAAGAAAAAAGGTTCAGTTAGCGAGGTGAGTATTAATCCAAATACATCTGTCCGTCGCCTGTATTGGTTATACGTAGAGACTTCCATATAAATGGCAAACACAGAATAAGTGTAGCCGAAACAAATAATAAAGAGAAGGAATCCGAAGAAGAAACCCCATTCTATCAAACCCATCAGCGCCATAATAAAAAAGAAAACGAAACCGATAAACTGAACAATAGGTGCGAGCAGTTCGAAAAAAAACCAATAGGGGTAACTTAACATTCCAAGTAATCCATACCGGGGATTAAACAACATTCGCTTATGAAGAACCATCGCCTGGAATAATCCGCGGGTCCAGCGGTTACGTTGTGTGCCCAAGACTTTAAGCGAATTGGGCGCTTCAGTCCAGCAAAGCGGATCGGGTATATAGATCACTTTATATTTTCTATCCTGCTCTTCCATATACCGCCGCATCCGGATAACAAGTTCCATATCTTCCCCAACGGTATTGGTATTATATCCGCCTGCTTCGATCACAATTTCCCTGTCGAACATTCCGAAAGCACCCGAGATCAGCATTAACCCGTTCAGCCTGCTCCATGCCATTCTCCCTAAAATAAAAGAGCGGATATATTCGAGGCTTTGCACTCTCGGTAAATACTCACGAGGCATGCGCACCTTTAATAAACGTCCTTTTTCAATGTGGCATGAATTAGCGATTCGCAATACCCCGCCCGAAGCAATAACTCTTTTATCGGTTTGTTCAAGAAAGGGTTTCACCATTTTAAGAATGGCATCATGCTCAAGCACACAATCAACATCTATGCTTATGAAATAATGATTGGTTGCTATATTAATTCCTGCATTTAATGCGTCTCCCTTTCCGCCATTTTCTTTATCAACTACAATTAAACGACTGTATGCAGGGTTGGTGCTTTTGTAAACACCCAATATTTTTTTTGTGGGAATAACATAGTTGATATAGAAGTCAACTTTTTCAAGATTAAATGCTTTGATCATTTTTTGCAATCCGTCATCCGTACTTCCATCGTTAATAACGATCAGTTCTATCTTGCTGTAATAAACCGAAAGCAACGATTGAATATTATCTATGATTGTTTTCCCCTCATTATATGCGGGTGCGAGTATACTTACTGTAGGTATGTATTCAGATGAAGCCAATAAACTGTAGTCGGTAAATTTATTTCGCTGCAAATAAGTCTGTGTTTCAAAATACGAAGCGATAGCTATGGCGATATACACCAGCATCAGCCCAAGGGAATAAAAAAATATTCCATATGCAAAAGCGTTCCATATATCTGTAAAAATATTCAGGAGAACCATTCTGGAATTTGTTTTTGTGCATAGAGAAAAATGCCTTTGTAATGAACTGGATCTTGCTGCGCTTTTTCTTCGAGGTAATCAAGCCCACCAGGGCAGCAAACTGCTAATACCCGGGCAGCTTTTAATTTAACCACACCAGTTTCATTAACCAGCAATTCTATTAAAAAAGGTTTTTGTTTTTCCGTAGTTACAGTTTCCATTGCATCCAGCAGCCGGATCTTATTGTGAGAATTTTCTTTTGGAAATTGTTTTACTAAAATATCTGCTGTATTCTCATTGGCTAATTGTGCAAGAGAACACGCAGCCTGTATGCGAATATTTTCATTTTCATGATGCAGGCAATTTGCAAGATTATCATGCTGAGAATAAAGCTGGTAATGATCAGATAACCGAATGGCAAAAAGTACCACGGAATTATTTTCAGACCGAAGCCATTTTTGGATCCAGTTATCTAGTGAAGGTCTCACCTCATATGAATCGAGTTGCTGAAGTATTTTAAGCTGTTGCCATTCTGTAATATAATAATCAGCATGATTAAGAAATTCAAGCCCATTAAAACCAAGCATGTGTATTATACCTGTTTGAGCTTCCATCCTCACAAATTCATTTTCGTCGTTCGTCGCATCATAAAATTTATCTAGCATATCTCTTTGTTCCATCACATACAGTTCCTGGATGCCCCGTGCTCTCAGGTGCCATTTCTCGCTGCGTAATTTTTTAAGCGATAATTGCTTAAGTCCGAAACGTTCGTAAAGAATAGAAAGATTAGCGCCGAGTTCGCCGGAAAAATTTCGTCGCATATTGATCAGTTCGTCAATAACATATTGCCGCCTGATCCGGAGATTTAAATAACCCAGCATTTTTTTAGGTATCGGCATGTTGCGTAATTCTTCTGGCTTCTTATCGAGTAAGCCGCTGCCTATCCAGCCTTCCAGCTTTTTCTTTATTTGATTTTTATGAAGGAATCTTCTCTTTTTTGTAAAGAGGCGGATATAAGTAAGAAGAATGATGATGAGAATTGCGAGTGCTAATACTTTGATGGCGCCAAATAGATAGTCCTGCTTAAAATGTCTCAAAAAAACATTTGCAAGCTGGGACCCATGCAGGCAGGAATAAAAAATTAGCTTATTCGTCAAAACAAAAAATTTAGGTCTACCGGTGTCACTGATCCTCAGCCGGCATTAGATAAGACCTATATTAATGCATAGGGAATGTGATTAGTTTTCATAGCGCCGGTAGAAACTTCTGTGAAACAAAGGATATGCCCATTAGGCTGAAAGAATTGGTATACCTAATAAGAGGTATATAGAACCAATTAAAGTATAAAATCAGAGATATGTAAGGGGCTGTAATTTAACCTATCTGAAATTTTGGTCATTCTCTCCTGGTTTAGAGAGAAGATTGTTTTTTTAGACCTTTTGAATTTTTTCACTTTGGGATGTTGAATTCCCGCCGAATGGCTGTAAACGGTATTCCATTTACCTCAGTGTTTTTGGCCCGGCCTGTTCTTCAAAAACAATATCAGCAAGGGTTTTCTTTTCCAGGATCTTTAAAGTAGCATCCCGTGTAATTGCCATAACTCGTCTCAGGCCACAATTCGTTTCATCACAATCATCACACTTTCGATAAAAGTTCAGGCTCACGCAGGGTAATAATGCGATGGGACCATTAACAAGCCTGATGACGGTAGACAACTTGATTTTATTCGGAGCCATTTTCAAAATATAGCCGCCGCCTTTTCCTTTTTTACTTTCAAGGATACCGGCTTTTTTCATTTCGTTTAAAATATTCTCCAGGAATTTTAAAGGTATTTTTCTCCTTTCAGAAATGTCTGAGATAAGAACGGGTCCCTCGCCATAATTCTCAGCAAGATGGGTAAGGGCCCGGAAAGCGTATTGGGTTTTTTTAGAAAGCATATATTCTTAGGTGCAAGTTAAAAGGATTTATTACACGAATTGAAGCGAATTGCACGAATTAAACATTAAGGAGATAAGCTAAACTAATCAGAAACCTGATTCGAGTAATTCGCTTCAATTCGTGTAATAAGTATCGCACAAAAATAATTGAGAATTTCCTACTTATTTGGTAGGATATTATATCTTCGCAAAAAATTAATCTATGAGTTTACGTCTCGGAGATACAGCTCCAAACTTTCAGGCATCTACATCTGCCGGGGAAATTGATTTTTATGAATATCTCGGCAACAGCTGGGGTGTATTGTTTTCACATCCCGCAGATTACACGCCGGTATGTACAACAGAACTAGGCCGTACTGCGCAATTAAAAGAAGAGTTTGCAAAGCGAAATGTAAAAGTGCTCGCTGTAAGTGTAGATGATCTGGAAAAACATAAAGGATGGATAAATGATATAAATGAAACACAGAATTGCAATGTAGAGTTTCCGATCATAGCTGATTCCCAAAGGAATGTAGCAACACTTTATGATATGATCCATCCGAATGCATCTGAGAATTTTACGGTGCGGTCTTTATTTGTTATTGGCCCTGATAAAAAAGTTAAGCTAACTATTACTTATCCTGCATCTACAGGGAGAAACTTTTTCGAAGTTTTAAGAGTGATCGATTCTTTGCAATTAACAGCTAATTATAGCGTGGCAACACCGGCAGACTGGAAGGAAGGAGAAGACGTGATTGTTGTTCCGGCGATTAAAACAGAAGATGCAATTACAAAATTTCCGAAAGGAGTTAAGGTGGTGAAACCATATTTGAGGTATACACCTCAGCCGAATAAATAATTATAATTTTTTTTCATAGTACTTAATGAGCTCCTGTGTCTACAGGAGCTTTTTTCATTTTTTCTCGCTGAAGACGCAGAAAAAAATTGAATAAGAAAAATTTTTTCGAAATCAATTCCGCGTATTCTGCGATTTCAGCGAGAAACATTTTTTACTGATGAACGTTAGTTTCAAAATGTTATCACAATTTATTTCCTACTTAAATGGTAGGGTATTATCTTAGCGGTTAAATAAGGTTACAAGACAGTGCGTGTTTATGATAACAGTACAAGACTTAACATACCGGTTACAGGATAAGGACATACCCTCGCAGTTACAAACATTGACTGAACTTTTTGCTGGCCAGGTCTCTTTCTCTTCATCGTTTGGACAGGAGGACCAGGTGCTGACTGATATCATATTCCGTAACCAGTTACCGGTAAATATTTTCACGATAGATACGGGCCGCCTCTTCCAGGAAACATATGATGTGATGGATAAAACAACTGCCCGTTATCATCAAACAATTCAAACTTATTTTCCTGAAAGAAATGATGTTGAAAGATTAGTAAAAGAAAAAGGATTTAATAGCTTTTATGAATCAGTAGATAACAGGATAGAATGCTGCCAGGTAAGAAAAGTAAAACCACTGGAAAGAGCATTGCAAAACGTAAAAGTATGGGTAACAGGATTACGTGCCGATCAATCTCAAAACAGGAAAACTATTCCGCTGGTAGAATGGATAGAAGATAAACAACTTTTTAAATTCAATCCTTTATTGAACTGGAGCCTTGATGCGGTGATCACTTACCTGGACGAATTTAAAGTGCCTTATAATTTATTGCATGATAAAGGTTTTATCAGCATCGGGTGTGCGCCGTGTACAAGAGCGATAGAACCTGGTGAAGATCTCAGGGCGGGCCGCTGGTGGTGGGAGTCATCTAAAAAAGAATGTGGTTTACATAAATAAAAAAGAGCATGAGCAGGGATAAGATTTTTCCGGAAGAACTGGAACACGAAGCAATCTACATATTAAGAGAAGTAGCGGCACAATTTGAAAGACCGGCTATTTTATTTTCTGGTGGAAAGGATTCTATTTCTTTAGTACGTCTTGCACAAAAAGCATTTTATCCTTCCCGTATTCCATTTCCATTATTACATATCGATACAGGACATAATTTTCCTGAGACCATCGAATTTCGCGACTGGCTTGTTAAGGAAACAGGTGCAGAATTAATTGTACGATATGTTCAGGATACCATTGATGATGGCAAGGTGCAGGAAGAAACAGGAAAATATGCAAGCCGCAATATTTTGCAAACGGTAACCCTATTAGATGCTATAGAGGAATTTAAGTTTGATGCATGCATCGGTGGTGCGAGGAGGGATGAAGAAAAAGCAAGAGCGAAAGAAAGAATATTTTCTGTGAGAGATGAATTTGGCCAGTGGAACGTAAAAAAACAACGACCCGAATTGTTCAATATTTTAAATGGTAAAATTAACCCCGGTGAACACGTAAGAGTGTTCCCGATCTCTAACTGGACAGAGCTGGACGTTTGGAATTATATAAGAGAAGAAGAACTGGATATTCCATCCATCTATTTCGCTCATCAAAGAAAAATAATTGAAAGAGACGGGTTGTACTGGCCCCATTCAGATTATTTAAATATTTCTGCTGATGAAATTCCATTCACTGAAACAGTGCGTTTCAGAACTGTTGGTGATATGACCTGTACTGCTGCAGTGCTTTCGCAGGCAGATAAAATAGATAATATTATTGATGAGATTTTAGCCGCGACCATTTCTGAACGGGGGGCAAGGATAGATGATAAGCGTTCCGAAGCCGCAATGGAGAAAAGAAAAAAAGAAGGATATTTTTAATTTTTTTTTGTTTGAATACAACACTCAACATATCATCCAATAAACTTTTACCTGTTTTTATAGAAACAGCCAAACTGAATGTGTTGCTCACCGGCGAAAGCGGGCCAATATGCGATGTAATTGATCTGCTGAAATCATATTCATTCAAAACGATAACCGTAATTACAACAGAATTATCTGAAGAACTATCTGCACTGGTTTCAAATTCAGATTATATTGTTTTTGAAAAGAACTTTTTCCCGGAAGATCTGGATGGAAAACATTTTGTTATTGCCTGCGGTAATAATGAATTATTTAATGAAAGTGTTGAGAAGGAAGCCTCAGAAAAAAATATTCTTGTTTATGTAAACGGAAATATATCATCGGGCAACCTGCACTTCGGAAGTGTTGTAAAAAACGAAAATGCCAGCATCGCCATCGCGGCAAATGGTAAGACCGCAGTGTTAACAAGCCAGGTAAAATCTTTACTCCAAAATAGTTCTGACAGCAACGAAGAAAATAACTGGAAGAAATTAACTACACGACTCATTATTATTTTCGCCTTAATGGTCATTGGCCATATTGTTATCTCTTACCTGCCACTTCCATCTTTTCATGAAATAGTAATCGGGGTTAAACCTTATTTTGACAGAAACTTTTTATTTTTCGTGCTTGCCGGATTCTTAGCACAAATGGTAGATGGGGTACTCAGCATGGGTTATGGTGTTACGTCGGCCACATGCTTAATGGGTTTTGGTGTAAGCCCGGTTGCAGTAAGTGCGGCCATTCATACTTCAGAAGTTTTCACAACGGGTATATCGGGTTATAGTCATTATCGTTTTGGTAATGTGAATAAAAAAATGTTTAAACACTTGGTCATTCCGGGAGTTATCGGGGCAATTCTGGGAGCGCTGATGTTAGTGTACCTGGGAGAAAACTCTGGAAAATGGCTCACGCCACTGATTGCTTTATACGCGGGTTTTCTTGGCGTAAAGATCCTGATCAAAGCTTTTTCATCACAAGTAAAGCGTCCTCAAAAAATAAAACGCATCGGATGGCTTGCAGGAGTAGGCGGCTTCCTTGATTCGTTTGGCGGTGGAGGATGGGGGCCGATAGTAACCAGTTCTATTATATCAAAAGGAAGAAGTCCCAGGTATACGGTTGGAAGCGTGAGCCTCACGGAATTTTTTGTAACAATAGCAAGTGCAGCTACTTTTTTTATTACCGTTGGTATTAGTCACTGGAACATCGTTTTAGGATTATTGATCGGTGGTGGAACTGCAGCTCCTATTGCAGCAAGACTTGCAGGAAAGCTGCCTAAAAAAGCGATGATGATCGCCGTTGGAATTATGGTGATGATCTGGTGTATAAGGATGCTGTTTAAAAGTTTAGCTTAAAAGAATACATCTTATGGATATACTGAGGATAACGACAGCAGGAAGTGTGGATGATGGAAAAAGCACTCTCATCGGTCGTTTATTATACGATACGAATTCGATCACAAAAGATAAACTGGAAGCGCTTGAAGCTGCCAGTAAAAGAAAGGGTTTGAATTTTACAGATCTTTCTTTGCTCACTGACGGGCTTATTGCTGAAAGAGAACAGGGCATAACCATCGATGTCGCTTATATTTATTTTTCAACCCCTTCACGTAAATATATTATTGCCGATTCACCCGGTCATGCAGAGTACACCCGTAACATGATCACAGGCGCCTCTACTGCTTCGGTCTTTATTATTTTGATTGATGCAAGGCAGGGAATTACCGAACAAACACGAAGGCATTTTTATATCGCTTCCCTACTGCGTATAAAAGAAGTAATTGTTTGTATTAATAAAATGGATCTTGTTGATTATACTGAAACGATCTATGATAAAGTGCAGAACGACTTCCAGGATATAATTGATAAGATCGGTTTTGATGAACAGCAGGTACATTTTATTCCGGTAGCAGCAAAAGATGGTGACAATGTTGTTTATCCTTCTCAGGCAATGGAATGGTATAATGGCCCCAGCCTGCTGGAATATTTAGAGGCCCTTAGTTTTGAAAAAGAAACAGCACAATTACCGGCACGATTCCCTGTGCAATATGTGATACGTCCGCAGGAAGATAAGTATCATGATTTCCGCGGGTATGCAGGAAGGCTCGTAAGTGGCAGTTTAAAAGAAGGTGATGAAGTGATGGTGCTTCCTTCCCAGCGCAGCAGCAAGATAAAATCGATTGTCAGGGGCGAGACATACGTGAAAGAGACGGCAGGAAATGAAAGTGTAATAATTACCCTGGATGATGATATTGATGTAAGCAGGGGCAATATGCTGGTTAAAGCAACAGAGAATATTGATCAGTTAGTAACAATAAAAGCTACCATCTGCTGGATGACGGATGCTATATTAACTACAGGAAAAATGTATTTATTACAGCATGGTATAAACCGGATTAAAGTAAAAGTAACAGCTGTGGGCGCAGTCCTTGATATTCGCACACTCGAAACAGCCCAGGGAAAACACCGGTTCGAATTAAATGATATCGGAGAGATAACGCTCAAGGCCGCTTCGCCATTATTTGCAGATATTTATGAACACAATCCTGCCAATGGAAATTTTATTTTGATCGATGAGTTTTCTAATAATACGGTAGCGGTTGGGATTATAAAGGGATAATTTTTTTTAATTTTTTAAAAAGCACAAAGGATATATTCCTTTGTGCTTTTTTATTTCCGCTTGCCTTCCGCCTATGAGAGTTTTCAAATTGTCGAATTGCTGAATTAATTTATTGCTCACTACCACCAAAGTAGCAACCATTCTACGCAGCTAGTTCTTATACATTTGCGTCTTCTTACCAACCCGCCAATGAAGTTTTTTTAACAATTAAAACTTCATACTGCATGAGAAAACATTTTACTCTCTGCGTGGTCCTGTTATTAATGGCCGCACAATTATTTGCACAAACAAGAAAGATTACCGGTAAGGTAACGGATGAAAAGGGGATGCCTGTTGAAGCCGCCTCTGTTCAGATTAAAGGCACAAACTCTGGCGTGTCTGCTGATGCGCAGGGGAATTTTAGCATCAATGCGAAGAGCGGCGATGTGCTGGTTTTTAGGGCGACGAATTTTGGAACAAGTGAAATGAAACTGGGAAACCAGGCAACAGTAAAGGCCTCATTAGTAAGAGGTGATGGGTTAATGGAGAATGTTATTGTTACTACTGCCTGCGTGGAATGAAATCATTGACTCAAAGTAACCAGGCGTTATTTGTTGTTGATGGTGTTCCATATGATAATTCTAATAGATACTGACATTCTGCAAGTATATAGTTATTACTTGTTAACAGCTACTTATGGTAACATTCCTTACAGCGAGGCAGAAAATCCTTCAATACCTTTTCCAAAATATGATGATGCTAAAACTGTTTATTCAGATTTGTTAGTGAGGCTCGACACTTGCCTTGCAGGAATAAATACAGCCGGTGCAGCTATGGGAAATGCTGATCAGATTTATAAAGGCGATGCTGCTAAATGGAAAAAGTTTGCAGCGCCCCTTAAGTTAAAAATTGCGATGCTTGTTGCAGATGTTGATTTAGCTGCAACTTCCAAAAAAGTTTTAGAAGCTGTTGCAACCGAAGTTTTTCAATCCAACAGTGATAATGCTTTGTTTAATTATTTTGCAAGCCCTACGTCAAGCACCAATCTCGTATGGCAGGCCTTAATAAATAGTGGCAGACATGATTTCGGACCTACCAATATTCTTATTAATACAATGAGTCAGTGGAGTGATCCCAGATTACCATTATACTTTACGCAATATCCGGCCGGGGGGATATATTGGGGCAGTACCGGGCGCAGCTAATGGTTATGGAAGTTTCTCCGATTTTTCATCGCAATGGACTGCTGCGACATTGCCAGGAGATTTACTTGATTATGCCGAAACAGAATTCTTATTAGCAGAAGCTGTTGAACGCGGTATAGCTGTGGGTGGCACAGCACAGAGTCATTACAATAATGCAATAATGGCTTCTATTACTTTTTGGGGCGGGAAAGTATCTGATGCTAACCTGTATTTATTAAATCCGTCCGTGGACTATACAACTGCAACGGGGAATTACAAGCAAAAAATAGGTTATCAAAAGTGGATTGCATTAGCAAACCGCGGCTGGGATGCATGGACAGAAATTCGTCGGTTAGGACATCCCAATTTGAATGTGGTAAATCCGCCGATAGGTGGAGTTGGTTCCCTGCCTCTTAGATTTTATTATCCTTTAACTGAACAAACTTCTAATCCTATAAACTGGGCAGCTGCTGTTAAAGCACAGACTGGGGGAACTTCAGATGATGTAAAAACAAAAGCTTTTCTGGATGCCATAATTATTTCTTCCTCATCTGTTGCATCGTCGCTCTCAAATCCTTCGGCAGTTCAGCTTCCAGGTTATATTCTTTCTCTCCCAGTTTAAATTTTAATTGCCACGAATGAAGCGCCAATCTGGATAATATGGGCCGTTCTTGATCATCATGCTTAGAAAGCTTATAATTATTCTTTAGTGCGGAAATAAAAACAGGTTTTGGATCACCGTATAATTCATCACATACGATCGAGTGCCCTATGTGTTGCATATGCACACGTATCTGGTGCGTACGTCCTGTATGAATGCGAAACTTCACCCAGCTAAAACCTTTAAAGTTTTCTAATACTTCATAATCGGTTTCAGAATCTTTTCCTTTCCTGTGAATGATCATCTTCCCGTTTTTGGCGGGATGTTCCGTGATAGGCGCATTTATGTTTCCTGAACTAGTCGTGAAGTTTCCATAAACAAGACCGGTATAATATTTTTCAATATCTCTTCCCTCAAATAATTGCGAAAGCGCTTTATGCGATTCTTCATTTTTTGCAAATAAAATCAGTCCGCTCGTATCCCGGTCTATGCGATGAACCACATAAATTTTTCCAAAACGCTCTATAAGCATTTGCTTAAGAGAAATATCTTTCCCTAACCTGTCTGGGATGCTTAATACGCCGGGCGGTTTATTAATCGCAACCAGGTCATCATCTTCATGTATAATGTCTAAACCAATCTTAGCCATTTTCCTTCGTCGTTTTTTTCTTCGTCAGGAAAGATTGATTCATATACTTCAGCAACCGCACTTCTTTCTCTGCAAGAAAGCGCCACTTACCACGATCAACATTTTTCTTTGTAAGATTAGCGAACATTACCCTGTCAAGATTTCTTACATCATAACCCAGGTGTTCGAATAGTCGTCGCACAATACGATTTTTACCGCTGTGTATTTCTATTCCTATAATGGCTTTATCTTTCGAATCGGCATAGGCCACTGAATCAGCTTGTATTAATCCATCTTCGAGCGTAACACCATTTAAAATAGTATCGAAATCTTTTTTAGCTAGTGGCTTATCTAATTTTACTTCGTAAATCTTTTTAATTTCAAACGAAGGATGAGTGAGCTTTTGTGCCAGCTCACCATCATTGGTAAGAAGCAAAACTCCTGTGGTGTTTCTATCCAGCCGGCCTACGGCAAATATTCTTTCCGGCGTTGCTCCTTTTAAAAGATCAAGTACCGTTTTTCTGCCTTCGGGATCCTTAGCTGTGGTGATGTAATCCTTAGGTTTATTCAACAAAATATAAACAAGATTTTTTTTAGAAGTAGCAGGCTTCCCTTTTACTTCAATTTTATCATCAGCATTTACTTTATAGCCGGGTTCATATACTTTATCGCCATTCACTGTTACAACACCCTGCTTCACCAATTCTGCTGCTTCTCTTCTTCCACAAAAACCTGCATGTGCAATGAATTTATTCAAAGGCATGTTTGCAGGGCCTTCGGTTTTCAGGCTTCGGTCTGCAGTTTTATCCTGCGAACGAAGTGAAAGTGTTTTAGGTTTCGCCCCTGCACGAGGGCTTTGTGAAGAACCAAATTTATCATCAGGCCCTTGAGCTATTACCCGCTCAACTTTTGACTTTTGATTTTTGACATTTGACTTGTCTTCTTTTTCAAAACTCGGAGATTCAGTTTTCGGCTTTCCCGAGGTCACCTGGTAATTATGCGTTTGCCTGGTTTGTGTTGCCCTCATCCGGGCACCTTCTTCCCGCAATGCCGCCTTTATTTTTTTCTTTTCCTGGCGGATGGCTTCTTTCTTTTTAGCGCCGGTTGCCTCTTTATTAATGAACTTGTCAAATCCTTTTTTACTCATATAATTTGTTTTGCTGTTTTTCAACAGGAAGTACAAAGATAAGCAAACAAAAAAGAGCCCGCTTTTGGCGGGCTCTGTGCATCATCATAGAAACTATTCCACTCACACTCTACCTATTTTGTACGGTTTCCCCTGTTCTTTCTGAACTCAGCCATTTTTGCTTTCTGTTCAGTGGTTAAAACCGATTCTAAATTTTCTTTTCTTGTTTCAGAAAGTGCCTTAAATTGCTCTTTCTTTTGCTCTTCCGTTAAGCTTTTATTATTGCGGATCGCATGCATTTTGCCGGATAATTCTTTCTGACCTTCTTTCAATTGATTAACCTGCGCTTCCGTTAATCCAAGTTGTTCTTTCATTTTATCAATCTGCGGACCCCTCTTAAAATTTCCACCGCGGCGATTAAATGATTGTGTGGTTTTGTCGTTATCAGCACGTGAATGATTTTTTCTGAAGTCGTCCATTTTAGCTTTCTGCTCAGGCGAGAAATTTCTGCGCAAAGAATCCCTGTTAAAATTGCCTTTCCTATTGCGGTTAAAAGCCTGGTTGTCCCGGCGATCACCTTGTGTATGACTTTTTCTGAATTCTGCCATTTTCGCTTTTTGGTCACTAGTTAAAATGCTCTGCATTTTTTCATGTTGTGACTGGCGGATGGTTTCCAGCTGACTTTTTTTCTGCTCAGCTGTTAAACTGTTACTGTTGCGAATCGCAACAATTTTAGACTTGTTTGCTTCACGTAAAGATTTCAATTGCGCTTCCTGGTTAGCATTCAGATTTAATTCCTTCATAAAACCATGATCACCTTTGCGCGCAAAATCACGATGATGGCGGGTACTATCCTGCGCCTGTGTTGCGCCGGCAAAAAATAAGGCTGCAGCGGCGATCGCTATAAACTTTTTCATAATAATTTTCTGTTGTATAAGAATAGACAGGCAACAGGAAAAGAAGTTTAAATACTGTATGCAATAAACTGTTAAAGGATGAGTGAGGAATAGAAAATGACGAAAAATTCCTTCTCATCCTTTATTTGCCAGCTGACCGCAGGCAGCGTCAATATCCTTACCACGGCTATGTCTCAGCCTTACATTTACACGCTTACTTTCAAGATAACGCATAAAAGCATCTGTGGTTTTTTCATCAGGCTTAGCAAACCTGAAGGCTTCGATAGGATTATATTCAATAATATTAACCAGGTCGGCAGGAACCTGGCGATACACTTTTACTAATTCTTCCGCATCAGCTAAACTATCATTGAAGTTCTGAAACAGGATGTATTCTAAAGTGATCTCACTCTTGGTTTTCTGGTAAAAATAATTCAGCGCCTCGATCAATGCTTTGATATTATTTGTTTCATTGATCGGCATTATTTCATTTCTCTTTTTATCATTCGCCGCATGTAAAGAAAGCGCCAGTTTAAAACGTACGCCATCATCACCTAACTTCTTTATCATTTTCGCAACACCGGCCGTTGAAACCGTAATTCTTTTCGGGCTCATTCCTAAACCTTCCGGCGAAGAAATTTTCTCTATCGCTTTCAGCACATTATTATAGTTAAGTAAGGGTTCACCCATACCCATGAAAACAATATTGCTGAGTTTTTTATTATTAACTTTTTCAGCTTGCTGGCTGATCATCACTACTTCATCATAGATCTCATCATAGTTCAGGTTGCGTTTTTTAATCATATACCCGGTCGCACAAAATTTACAACTAAGGCTGCAGCCTATCTGCGAAGAAACACAGGCGGTCTGCCTGTTTTCAGTAGGGATCAAAACCCCTTCTACTAAATGATTATCAAAAGTTTTAAACCGGCTTTTTACCGTACCGTCACTGCTATATTGGGTCGTGTCAATCCGAAGAGCAGGGAAAGAAAATTGTTTCGCCAGTTTGGTCCGCAATCCTTTGCTTAGGTTAGACATGTCATCGAACGAGTGGGCGTGCTTCTGCCACAGCCATTCATAAGCCTGTTTGGCCCTGAATTTCTGTTCCCCGATGTCATTAAAATAAGATTCCAGTTCAGGTAAGGTAAGTTCCCTGATATTTTTCAATTCTGAGGCGATCATGCCGCAAAGGTAACATTGTGAAACTGAATGAAAAGTTAGAACTCGACTAAGAAGGGTTGGCGGTTGGCAGATGGAAGTTGGCAGGTAATGATTGGTAAAAGAATATTGACCCGTGCACCAGATCAATTTTAGCCTATTTGCGTCGCACTCTTGTACGTTCGGTCCGATATTCAGCTTCAGTGCAAGTATTAAAGTACATTTCACAAAAAAGAGCGGCCACGTTAATGGCTACTCTTATATTAATCTAAACTTATTTATGATTTTTTTAAGATTATCACCATGTTTTTAAATTCCTTGCCATTCACTTCATCATACATTTCAACTTTCTGATTTTTATCATCTATAAAAGTCATCACTTCTCTCATATTTTTTTCTTTACCCGTAATAGGATCAACCGTTTTTCCTTTCAGGTTGATGGTTTTATTAGTGGCATCCCAAGGTCCTTCCATATAGCTAACGCCTGTTCCCATATTATCTATCCACGAGTTCACAAATAATTTTTTTGCATTATCATATCCGAGTGTGCTTCGGCCTTCGAAAGGCATCCCCATCATGTTTCCTTTAAAAACCGATTCCTGGTAACGGCCTCCCAATATCATTTTATTTACTTCAGTACCGGTACTTTTCATTTCCGCGGAATCCGGGTGTACTTTCATAGTGGTTTCCACTGTCCAGTTGCCATCCTGCGAAGCCAGCATCTTGTGTACATCTCCGGGAGTCATGTAATCCATCCAGGCTTTTTGCTGTTGTTCAGGCGTCATTACAGGTTCATCTTTCTTTTCAGTTGCAGCTGTTCCTGACGAATCAGCAGACACAGCACTATTTGTTTGTGAAGCATTGTTGCAAGCCATTAGCGATACAGTTAAAATCGCAAGGCTTAGTGTAATTTTTTTCATATTGCAGAAGTTTTGAATGAAATTAATATTGTTTTTGACTATTTCTAAATTTCAAAATCCGGAGCATAATTATTTCACATCGAATTTATTATTACCCGCATCCGCATCCACAAAAATTCCGCCGTTCAATTGAACTGAACTAATGGATTTACTTTTTTTAATATTTATACCCATTTGCTTTTGATTCATTTCCCAAACTCCTGCAGTTTGATGTATTGTTTCTGTTGTTCCATCAGCATAATTAATTAACACATCAAACGGAGCAGCAAAACCACCAATGTTTTTTACAGTTACTGCATAACCGCCGTTAGACTTTTTAACATCATCAACAGCAAGGTCAATATATCCATTGGTAAAAAACCAATTGTTCCAGAACCAGTTTAAATTTTTTCCTGATCCGTCATTTATAGAATTAAAGAAATCCCAGGGAATAGGATGTTTCCCGTTCCAGCGATCCATATAAGTATGCAATGCCTTTTTAAACAGATCATCACCCAGCATCTCTTTCACAGCGAGATAACCAAGTGAAGGTTTGCCGTAAGCGTTATTACCATAAGCCGCCGATCCTAATACATCCTCAGGTGTTATAATGGGCAGATCTTCGGTGGAAGATTTGTCCCTGGCCCAGCTATTTATACGAAAGCGCTTGTAGAAAGTTTCGGCCTGTTGAGTTCCCATGTCTTCCCGGCCTATCAGTAATTCTAAAGTTGTGGCCCATCCTTCATCCATAA
Source organism: Chitinophagaceae bacterium (assembly GCA_028288595.1). Classification (GTDB taxonomy): domain Bacteria; phylum Bacteroidota; class Bacteroidia; order Chitinophagales; family Chitinophagaceae; genus JAQBNK01. The sequence goes on along the minus strand of JAQBNK010000167.1, from coordinate 895 downwards.
AAGCATAACGGGTTTCATTAATACCCATATAAAAAGGAAACCATGTATGCGCAATTTCATGCTCGGCAACAAAGCGGGCAAAATCCATGTCTTGCTGGTGCGAATCATTTACCATCATTGGGTATTCCATATCTGCATAACCCTGAACAATTGTTGTTTTAGGATAAGGATAAGCAACACCCGGCCAATTATGCGAGAACCAATCCAGCGAATGTTTTCCAAATTCTACCATGCGGTGAAAATCTGCAGCCGTATCATTAAAAGCAGATTGAACACTGGCTCTTCTTTGCGTTTTATCATCCACAATAACACTCGATGCATCCCATACATAATGATCGCTTACAGCGAACGTAACATCAGGTACATAATCTGCTTTCCATCTCCAGGTATTAACCGCATTCTGTGTAGTTACTTTTTTTGATTCCAGGTCAGCCTTTGTTGCAACATGAATGATCACATCTGATGTAAGAGAACGATTAAGCTTCTGTGCGTACTCCGGCTGCAATACTTCGTTCGTGTTTAGTAAAACTCCTGTGGACCAGACAATATAATTTTTTGGAACCTGCACATTTAATGTATAATCATTGAAGTCATTATAAAATTCCTGTGCATCGGTAAAAGTCATACGGTCCCATCCGTTATAGTCATCATAAACTGCAATACGCGGGTAAGCGTAAGCTAAAAAATAAGTCGTTGAATCAAGCATGCCTTCCCTTCCGCTTTCTAATGAGATCTGGAAATGCCAGGTAAAAGAAATTTTTACAGAATCATGCGGCATCAAAGGTTTGGGAAGCCTGATGTTTTGATTAGTATAGGTAGCCGGGTTATCCTTCCATGGCTGAGGCTGATCATTCACAGAATAGGTATCGATATGTATGCCTGATGTGAGGTAATC
>JAQBNK010000160.1 GCA_028288595.1 Chitinophagaceae bacterium | reverse complement strand
AATGGGGACAATGGAGAGGATGGGAAAGAGGCATCTCTCACATCGATATGGTTTATCCCCGTGTAAGATCGCTTGAAGGAACTCAACTTGCATGGAACCCGTCAACTAATGGGAAACCTGTAGTAGCAGAGCTGATCATTTTGGGGGATACGCCCGACTCCATTTCATTTCAAAAATGGCTTCCTGCAGTGAAAGGAAAGTTTGTAATGATCTCTATGAACCAGCCCACAGGCAGACCTGATTATAACTGGCAGGAATTTGCAACGAAAGAATCTTTCGACAAAATGAAAAAAGAACGCACTGACCAAACAGAAGCGTGGCGCAAGAGAATCAGTAACACCGGTTATACGAGCAAAACCCTGGCCGCAGTTCTTGAAAATGCCGCAGCTGCAGGCATTGTAACATGCAACTGGTCGAATGGTTTTGGCGTAAATAAAGTTTTTAGTGCGAACACAAAAAAGATTCCGACTGTAGATATCAGCCTGGAAGACTACGGACTTTTATACCGCCTTGTAGAATCTGGTGATCATCCCAAGATCAGTGTATTGGCCGAATCAAAAGAACTCGGAATGGTTCCCACTTTTAATACCATAGCGGAAATAAAAGGTACCGAGAAGCCCGATGAATATGTAATACTGTCTGCTCACTTCGATTCCTGGGATGCTGCATCCGGCGCTACCGATAACGGAACAGGAACATTAACTATGATGGAAGCGATGCGAATACTAAAGAAGATATTGCCTAATCCTAAAAGAACAATTTTGGTTGGCCACTGGGGTAGCGAGGAAGAAGGTTTAAATGGTTCAAGAGCTTTTGTTGAAGATCATCCCGAGATCGTTCAGAATATCCAGGCTGTATTTAACCAGGATAATGGAACGGGCAGAGTGGTGAATATATCAGGCCAGGGTTTTCTGCATTCATATGAATATATAGGCAGGTGGTTATCTAAAGTGCCTTCAGATATTAAAGCTCAGATACAAACTAGTTTTCCGGGAACACCGGGCGGTGGTGGTTCTGACTTCGCTTCATTCCTGGCGGCCGGTGCACCAGCATTTTCTTTAAGTTCTACCAGTTGGCTTTACGGCTCTTACACATGGCACACCAACAGGGATACTTATGATAAGATTGTTTTCGATGATCTTAGAAGTAATGTGATTTTAACTGCCATCTTAGCTTATATGGCCAGTGAAGACCCGCAACACACTTCCAGGGAAAAAAGTGTACTGCCGCTTAGTCCGCGAACAGGACAACCACAAACATGGCCGGTTCCAACAAAAGCGACGCGGAAAGGTGGTGTGGATTAGTGACGTTTTATTTTTTTACTGAAGTGAATTATAGTAGGCGACAAGTTTAATAGCGTCTTCTTCGTTTCTTAGCTTAAGCTTTTGGGTGGTCATATATTCTTTTACCGCAGGGGAAGTAAATATTTCTGTTAGTTTGCTCTTGCTTTTGTCCAGCTTATACATATGCCAGTCCGTGTACAGGTAATATTCTTCAATAAGCGGGTTGTTACCGGAGACGATAGCGTATCCACCTTTATTTGCATCTGGCGGAGTAAACGAATAATATTTTAGTAAGGTGGCCTTGCCTGCTGCAAGTACCCGATAAAAACTTTTGCTGGTTTGCTGGTAAATAGCCGGGTAACCACTTTCAAATACTGCACCCTGCAATTTTGCATCACAACTATCAAAAACGATTTGTAAAACCGGTAAGGTGCAGACATAATCTTCTTCTTTAGTCGTAATAATAAAATTATTTGAGATAAGATCTATATGCCCGTTAACAGATTTAAATACTGCACCGTCAGTCGTTTTTAATGAAGCAGTACAAATGAACTCGGGTAAAAAAGAACCAGGAACATTATTCATATTTTTAGGAAGACCACCAGAGCTTTTGGTTAATCTTAGAATAGCTTCTCCTGTATTTCCACTTTCAAAGAGTTGGGCAAATAAAGAAGCAGAAAGAAAAAGGCTAAAAACAAGTAATAGAACTGATTTCATTTTCATCATTTACTATCAAAATAAGCAATATTTTCAAGCAGCAAGCCTGTAATTTTAGGCCCGTAACAGGTTTACCAGGATGAGTGCCTTCAATTTAGGTGTACTCTTACGTTTAAAAATAAAAAACAGGTATAAAGTCAGTCACTTACAGATTTTTATTTTTTTCAACGGGTCATTGCAGGGACGAGGGTCATCTGAAACTGGGTCGCCAGGTGTTAGTGGAAAGTTTTGCTTTATGAAAGGAGTTATTGATGATTGAAGAATGGAACGGTTATAATCGGGACAGGCAGTTGCTGAATCTCCTACAAAAAAACTAAATGTATTATAAACGCTTTATGATAAGCACCCGGATCGTTTTTATTTACCTGGTTTTATTTACTTCGTCTTTTGCAGTTGCACAGGATGACAGAAAAATAATGTTGAACCAGGTTGGTTTTTATCCTTCGGCTTCAAAGCTTGCAGTCGTTACAGGTAATACAGCCTCCGATCATTTTTATATCATAAAAAAAGGAAACCGTGATACTGTTTACAAAGGTGAACTCGCACCCCCAAAACACTCAGCGTATTCTTCACTCATTACAAGGATCGCGGATTTTTCTTCACTGAAAAAAACAGGAAATTTTTATGTTGTTGTTCCCGGTTCAGGTGAATCGTTTTCGTTTGTAATAAAGGAGCATGCATATCACGATGCAGCAACAGGTGTTTTAAAAGCATTTTATTTTATCCGTTCTGATATGCCGCTGCAGCCTGCGTATGCAGGTAAGTGGAGCAGGCCCGCAGGTCATCCTGATACCAATGTATTAGTACATGCATCGGCAGCTTCTTCGCAAAGACCCACGGGAACTATTATTTCTACACCGGGTGGGTGGTACGATGCAGGCGATTATAATAAATACGTTGTGAATTCAGGTATTACTATGGGTACATTATTATCTGCCTATGAAGAGTTCCCGGCTTACTATAATTCACTTCATACAAACATTCCGGAGAGCAAAGATGCAATCCCTGATATTTTGAATGAAGCTTTCTATAATTTAAGGTGGATGCTCAGTATGCAGGATCCTAATGATGGCGGCGTATATCACAAATGCACGAATGCCGCATTCGATGGAATGGTAATGCCGGGTGTAACTAAATCACCAAGATATGTTGTGCAGAAAAGTACCGCGGCGGCATTAGACTTTGCAGCGGTAATGGCACAGGCAGCAAGAATTGCAAAGCGTTTTAAAAATCAGTTACCGGGATTCTCTGACAGCTGTATCGCGGCGGCTGAAAAAGCATGGCAGTGGTCGCAAAAAAATCCGTCTGTTATTTATAGCCAGGCAGTCATCAATCCAAAATACAATACTGATATTACGACAGGAGAATATGGCGATCGTATGCTGAATGACGAATGGTTGTGGGCGGCAACAGAACTTTTTACAACCACTCAGAATAAAATTTATTTTGCAGTTACAGAACAAAGAATGAAGGACAGGGCAATGCTGCCTTCCTGGGGAAATGTAGGTATGCTGGCCTATTACACGCTTATAAGAAACGAAAAACAGTTGCCTTCCTATAGTCACGAATTAATTCATGCTGCAAAAGATACTATCATTCACAAAGCTGATGATTTCCTTAATCATGTTGGAGCAAATGCTTTTGCTACAGTAATGGGTCAGTCAGCAAAAGATTTTGTTTGGGGAAGCAATGCGGTAGCAGCTAACCAGGGAATTTTACTCATCAATGCTTATTTCATTTCAAAACAAAACAAATACCTGGCCGGTGCAGTAACCAATGCTGATTATTTATTGGGAAGAAATGCAACCGGTTATTGTTTTATTACAGGATATGGAAGCCAGTCACCCATGCATCCGCATCACCGTCCTTCTGTTGCAGATGGTATACTGGAACCCGTTCCGGGATTGCTCGCAGGAGGCCCCAATCCAGGCATGCAGGATAAATGTTTTTATAAATACAAAGAGACAGAGACAGCGTACACTGATGATGATTGTGCCTATGCGTCTAACGAGATCGCTATCAACTGGAACGCACCTGCAGTGTATTTATTAAACGCCATCGAAGCATTGTTTGTAAATCGAAAATAGAAGAAGTTTGTTGATCTTTCTTAACCACTAATGATAAAGCTTATGAAACGCAATATTGTTTTGTGCTTTTTTATTTTGATCATTCTTGCACCGGCATATAGTAATGTTCGTTTGCCAGCAATTATAGGAAGTCATATGGTATTGCAACAACAGGCTAAAGTAAAAATATGGGGGTGGAGTGAACCGGGTGAAAAGATAATCGTAAAAAGTAGTTGGGATACTACAACGTACAGGACAACAGGAAGCTCCGGCGCTAAATGGAGCATCGACATTCAAACACCAATTGCGGGAGGCCCGTATAAACTTTTTATCAGCGGATATAATAAAATCGAATTGGAAGATGTGATGATAGGAGAGGTTTGGATATGCAGTGGCCAGAGTAATATGGAAATGAGTGTGAACTGGGGACTGCCTTATAGTGAGGATGTAAAGAAAGCTGCCAACACGGGCATTCGTTTCTTTCACATACCCAGAACAACTTCTGAATACCCGCAGGACGATGTGAAAGCCTCGTGGGTGGTGTGTGATTCTAATTCAATGAAAACTTTTAGTGCGATAGGATATTTCTTTGGAAAGAAATTGCAGGATGAATTGAATGTGCCCGTAGGATTGATCAATTCAAGCTGGGGCGGAACACCTGCAGAAGCCTGGACGCCGCGTGAAATTGTTATGAGTGATACTGCTTTATCCTCAGCAGCTAAGCGTCTTAATCCTGCAAAGGGCTGGCCCGTGGAAATTGCAGCCACTTACAATGGAATGATCTACCCGGTTACTAACTATAATATTGCCGGCGCTATCTGGTACCAGGGAGAAGCCAATGTAGGAACAGCCGCGACTTATCAATCACTATTTACATCAATGATCAGCGCATGGAGAACTGCATGGCATAAAGAACTGCCTTTTTATTTTGTGCAGATAGCGCCTTTCGCAGGTTATGGCGACCAGGTTGCAGCGTCCACTCTAAGGGAACAACAAAGACTCGCGACACATCTTTCAAAAACAGGGATGGTAGTTACGACGGATCTTGTTGATAAAATAAACGACATTCATCCCAAACTTAAAAAAGAAGTGGCAATGCGACTGGCTAATTATGCATTGGCAGAAACTTATGGTAAAACAGGATTGATATACAAAAGCCCGGAATATAAAAACATGCGCATGGAAGGAAATAAGATCAGGATTGATTTCAGCAATGCATCAAATGGGTTAATTGCAAAAGATGGTGAGCCGCGTGAGTTTTATATTGCAGGCGCCGATGGAAGATTTGTTCCTGCGAATGCAAAACTGGAGGGGCATACTGCGGTGGTATGGAGTAATGATGTGGCGAATCCGAAAGCAGTTCGTTTCGGATTCGGTGTGGTTTCAATGCCTAATGTATTCAGCAAAGAAGGTTTGCCTGTTGTTCCTTTTAGTGTTGAAGTCCGGTGATTTAATGATAAGGTTATTATAATAAACTACGACGCGGCGGGAAATTTTTTGCTGGCATGCTGCATGTTATTTCGCCTGTTTTTGAATGAGCAAAGTGTTGCCATATAACGCAGTTAATTCTTTGGTCCTGCTTTTTTATCCGTAATATTTTCGATGGATATTTCCGGACTAACTGCATCTGTTTTACGAAGCGTCAACTGCTTTTTTCTTTTTCATGCTTTTCTTCACATTTTCTCTGTGCATTGCTCCCCACTCACTTAATGACTGCAATATTCCCTGCAAAGTTCCGGCGTATTCAGACAATTCATATTCCACGACTACAGGCGTACCTGTAAATACATTCCGGCTAACAAAGCCGTTAAGCTCTAATTCTTTTAATTCAGTTGAAAGCACTTTTGCAGAAATTCCTTCTACCGTGCGCTGAAGCTCATTGAACCGTTTATTACCATGCATCAATGCAACGATTATCCGCAATTTCCATTTACCGCCAATAACATAAAGTGCATCTGCAATAGCGTTAAGCCTTGCCTTGCACCCCGTTTCAGATGTAAGCTCATTATTGATTTTCATTTTAGACATGTCTTTATATGAATAGTAACCAAAAGGTAACTACTTACCTTTAGTATAGTACTAACTATTTGTAAGTAAATATAGATAATTTTGTGATCTCTATTTAATCAAATAAAAAAATAATTATGGCAAGAACAAAATGGGCACTTGATCCGGCACACAGCGAATTAGGATTTAAAATTAAACACCTGATGATAACAAATGTATCAGGTACATTTAAAACCTTTAATGTAGAGGCAGAAGCGGAGGGACTAGATTTTAGTACGGCTCAAATTTCTCTAAGTGCTGATATGAATTCTATCACTACCAATAATGAGCAAAGGGATATTCATCTACGTGCTTCTGATTTTTTTGAAGTGGAGAAGCATCCAGAACTGACATTTAAATCAACCAGCATAGAAAAGATAGACAGCGACTCGTTTACGTTATATGGAGACCTAACGATAAAGGGTATAACAAAGCCTGTTAAACTAAACGTGGAGTTTAACGGAGAAGTTAAAGACGCATGGGGACAAGAAAAAGTGGGTTTTGGTGTGACAGGTAAAATTAATCGTAATGATTGGGGTGTGAACTTCAATGGTGTGTTAGAAACAGGAGGATTAATGTTAGGTGAAGAAGTAAAAATTAACGGAGAGATACAATTAGTAAAACAAGCAGCAACTGTATCTGCCTGATAAAACAAAAATCGAAAATGGAACCGCATTCATCTGGTCGCCATAGAAGCAGGGTGAAACCACCCTGCTTCTTTTTTATAGTTAATGATAAGGCAAGTGTAATAACTACGAGGAGCGGGCAGTTATCTATGACCGGGCGGGAATTTCTTGCTTGATATTTACCAAGCCCATTGATAAATTTGCATGATTGGGTTACCTTTTATATCCAGAAGGTATTTAATATTATATTCTTCACTAAAAATAATAAAATGAAAAAGATAGTTTTAATTGGCGTACTAGCCGCTTCGCTGGCAGCTTGCAACAATGGCGACTCCGCAGTCGACAACAAAAAAGATTCACTGGATTCTATTGCCAAAGAACAAAAAAGTATAATTGATTCTACTGCCGAAAAAAAAGAAGATAAGATAGACTCGCTGACAGATAAAAAGAAAGACGCACTGGATCGCCAGGACTCCATTCGTAATCATAAAGACACTGCAAAACACAAATAGACAGGCAGGCCCGGGAGACCGGGTCTTTTTTTTCTCCGCTATGAAAACACTTGGAAGAAGAAAGTTGAGAATATTTCGTCCCGGCCATATTTCAAACTACCTCTTAACCGCAATTTTTTTATGTCCGTACCTGGTTATTTATTGTTTTGGTAACGGTAAGTCTTGAAAAGATTAAGAATAAAAAAATCAATCCCGATAAGATAACAGGCATTAAAAAAGCAAATGCTGCTGTTAATCCAAACAGAATTCCAAAAACAATCAGGTTAATGGTTATTACTCCCTGCATAATTTCGGGTTCTAGTTTTTTCCGGAGCAGGTACAAGTTGAGCAAACTTCCCAATAAGCATACCAGGCAAAAGCAGGCACTCAATGCAAATAGCAGGTCGCCCATTGTCCGGTGAAAGCCTGCACCGAAATCAAACTTGTATGTGTCCATTAAGTTGAAGAGTTGCTTTTCAGTCTCGTTGTTCGGCGGTAGTGTAACAAAAAGTGTGATCGCATGAATGATTGCGGCGATCAACTGGAAGATAGCAGCTGTTTTAAGCCATGCAGCATATTTTTTCATATATTTTTTTTCTGTTTTTTAATTTCTGTGAAACAATTACCTGGCGGTAATTTTTTCTAAAAGCCAACACGGAAATGTCCTCTGATGATGATTGCATTGTAGTCTTTTGTCATTGATTGAGATCGTTGTACAACCACCGATAACTCATAAATATACGGGCAAATTTTTGGCTCTATTAATACTTGCGCTGAAGCTGAATAAAGAACAGAAAGTACAAGTGAGTGACACAACAAAGTTGGGTCAACGGCCTGCTGCCGGGGAACAATTTTCAGCGATACAAGAAAATGATAACGGCAAAGGCGCAAAGTTTTCTCTGCGTCTCCGCGGTAAGAAAAAAACAGGTATTGTTTTTATTTGCCCGGTTCCAGGACAACTTGTGCTTTTGAATTTTATTACATTAGTTTTCCGACGGGTTTGCAAAACTGTTGTAAATTTCGAGGCAGCATTTAAACGTCTATTAATGTTATTACTAGGAATAGATCTTGGCACATCATCAGTTAAAGTTTCTGTTATTGATGCCAATACGCACCAGGTTGTTTCGTCTGTTCAATATCCTGATACAGAGTCGGGCATTATAAGCCTGCATCCGGGATGGGCAGAGCAGTCGCCCGAAACATGGTGGCTGCATGTGCAGGAGGCGATATTAAAATCACATTCATCCAAACAATATGATCCGGCGGATATTTCCGCTATCGGCATTGCTTATCAAATGCACGGGTTAGTGCTGGTTGATAAGCACCAGGAAACTTTGCGTGACAGCATTATCTGGTGCGATAGCCGCGCTGTGGAAATAGGGAATGAAGCATTTGACAGGATCGGTAAAACAAAGTGTTTGCGATACCTGCTTAATTCTCCGGGTAATTTTACGGCGTCAAAACTTGCATGGGTAAAAGAAAATGAATCGGAGATATTTAAGAAAATATATAAAGTAATGTTACCCGGCGATTTTATCTCTATGAAATTTACCGGTGAGATCACCACGACAATTTCGGCTTTATCAGAAGGTATATTCTGGGATTTTCGATCCAATGAATTATCGAAAGATGTTCTAAATTATTTCGGGTTTGATTCAACCATGATACCCACAATAAAAAATGTATTTGATAAGCACGGCCTGTTGAAAAAAGATGTGGCTGATGCACTTTCATTAAGGCCCGGAATTCCTGTTGCGTATAAAGCCGGTGACCAGCCTAACAATGCTTTATCATTAAACGTACTGAAGCCCGGCGAAGTGGCTGCCACTGCAGGAACATCGGGTGTGATCTATATGGTGAGCGATAATTTAAGCTATGATGAGCAGTCGAGGGTTAATTCATTCGCACATGTAAATCACACCGAAAAGGATTTGCGTTTAGGCGTGCTGCTTTGCATTAACGGAACGGGTATTATGAATAGCTGGATGAAAAGAACAGCAGGCACTTACCTGAATTATTCGCAAATGAATGAAGCTGCCGCTGGTATTGCACCCGGAAGCGATGGATTATTTATACTTCCTTTTGGTAATGGTGCAGAAAGAATGCTGAACAATCAAAGCATCGGCGCACACATAGAAAATATCGATCTGAACAAACATTCCAGCTGGCATCTTTTCAGGGCAGTACAGGAAGGTATTGCTTACTCTTTTCGTTACGGTCTGGATATTATGAGAGAGAACGGGATGGCTCCTAAAATTATCAGGGCAGGCAAAAGCAATTTATTTTTAAGTGAAGTATTTCTTGAAACATTTGTAAGTGTTACTAATACTCCGGTAGAATTGTACGATACCACCGGGAGCCAGGGCGCCGCTATCGGGGCCGGTATAGGCGCAGGTATTTATCAAAACGAACAAGAGGCATTTGAAGGAATGAACAAAGCAGCGGTAGTAGAGCCACGGGCAGACCTGGGTTACGAAGAACTGTACCAGGAGTGGCGGCATGTGCTAAATCAAACAATAAAAACACATCTTGAAATCAAAAATTAAAAGTGATGGTAATAATAAAAGGCAGTACAGAATTTTTTAAAGGATTGACCAAATCAAATTTGAAGGAACACAAAGTGATAAACTTAATGACCGGACATATTTAAGGATTACTCTTTTAGGCTGATCAAGATTTCATTTTCAATCTCCGGTTTTCGGTTTTATAAAAAGCCCCTGTAAAAAGCAGGATAATGCAAGAACAAAAAAAATATACGGCATACCTTCATTGAAACCCTCATTTATGAAAGCACTGTTGTTCCTGGCAACCTGTTCTTGCTTAGCCACTGCTGGTTTTTCCCAGGATAATAATTATTCATTACCAACTGGCCAGAATGTGACGAAGATTACGATATTGGGTAGCCCTCACCGTGAAACGGTTGAACTGAAAAAGGGCCAGTTATATGAGGCAATAAACCAAGCTAAACCTGACCTTATCTTATTTGAGCTTGATTCAAGTTTATTTGAGAAAGATTTTCGTTTCCCAAAGTCCCTGCTGAATTATTTTGAAGTTGTTGTAGTAGATTCTTTCATTAAAAATCACCCATTAATCCAGGTACGACCTTTTGATATTGAAAAAAGAAACCAGTTCTTTATTAAGAATCATTATTTCGAAGAAGAATCGCTGCTATTTTCGGCCTTAGACCATTTATACCGTATGGACTCACTAACACTCGAAAACAAGATCATTTACGAGGCTTATTTAAAGTTAAGCGAGGTATTAAACCATTTTTCAGAATCGTCTTTATATGCAATGAATTTACCCGCCGTTGATGCCCTGGCCGCTGCTAAAATGAAATGGTATCACGGCTATTATTCTAAACTTATTAATACAACTCCCACTTTGATTCCCTATTACAGCCATTTTGTTCTTGATTCAACTTTCTGGATTAACAGAAACAATGTCATGGCAGAGCACATCATCAATTTCAGCCAGTTATACCCCGGTAAAAATATTGTTATCATTACAGGTCATTATCACCGGTATTATTTGCGTGAATTGCTATTACCCCAACAGGCAAAGTATCATTTCATGATCAGGGAATTTTATGATTGATTTAGATACTCAGTTGTGATACTCTGCTTTTAACAAATCCGTGAATGTCCAATGCATTTTTTTTACCACTGGCTCCCGATCCTTATTTGGTATCTATGAGTCTTGAATTATAAGCCTTTTTACTCCTGATCCCAACGGGTTATAAAGGAATTTTAAAATTAGCAAAATTTGATAAAGAGGTTTCTTGGCGCACACATAATTTAAGCCGTCATTTAAACCCGAAAAATTTTATGAGTATAATTTTAATTGATTTTTTCGATTTTAAAACCTGCCTTTCAAAAAATTATCGTCCTTTAAATCACCTTTACAGGCAATTCAAAGATCATTCATTTGAAATTATTACGATCCTGGTTAATGATGAAGAAATCCTATGGAGAAATCTATTTTATTCATGTTATTGCGCATGGCCTTACTATGGCTCGGACAACTGGTGGTCTGACATGCGGATTAACTGTTTCCAAAATATCTTAATTGATGATGCAGGTAAAATCCTGGGAACTAATCAAAATATTCTGCAAATAAAAATCCAGGTATTAGACAGGATAAAGAACCAAAATGAAAATAGTAGAATGCGGGCTTCTGCATCAGTACGGTTTAATGAAAAACTTAGCTAAAATCTCCATAAACAAGCTATGATTCTTTTGTTCAATTTGCCTTTTCTTACGCCCTATTGAATAAGAACCGGGAAGGCGAAACGTTATAATGTTTCTTGAAGCTTTTACTGAAAGAATAAATATCTGAAAACCCCACCTCATAAGCTATATGAGCAATAGGTAATTTTTCATAGCGTAATAATTCCAGGGATTTTTCCATTCTTTTATTTACAATATATTTTAATGGAGAAATGCCGTACACCTCTTTAAAAGACCTATAAAAATGAAATTCCGATAGTGCGGCCTGTTTCGCAATTTCAGGAATATCTATTTTCTTATAAAAATTCGCATCTATATAATTTTTTGCCAGGAGTACCCGGTCAAATAATTCTTTTTTTGTCGACTTCTTTACGCCACGCAATTGTGCAATTTGCTTTTTGGTAGCTTTTTGCGATAGTACAAGTTCTGCGGCGATGCCGCTAAAAAATGAATAGGAGTCTAATAAGTTGTCTTTCAGATTAAAGGGATTCGGAAGTAACTGATGAAGGTAACGGCTAAGCCTGTCAGTCGATGAATAAACTGTTTCATGAAAATCGTTCTTCGCGTAAATTGGATTGTCAGGGTATTCAAGCAATGTGTCTTCATCTGTACACATCGCATACGAGACATCCATTAGCAGCTCTTCACTCAGGCCTATACAAAACCCGTGCACGATGGCTTCATTTTTAAAATCAACGGTAAATGACTGGCCCTTGTTAACCAGCAGGAACTCTCTTTCCTTCACATCATATGTTTTCCTGTCAATCACGTATCGCTCACACCCTTTTTGAACATATTTAATTCCATAGAAGTGACTGCCGGAGACTTGTGCCGAGCATGAAGAAAGACGTGAATAATTAATCACATTCAAAGATGTTCCCGGAAACAAGCTGGTAATTGATTCATTGTTTGCATACGATACAAAAGACATCAGGTAAATGTTTTTTTAAAAATAACTGCTGTGAGCCTGACGTTAAGGCGCAGATTGATGAGCGGTTTAATTCCGGTTTAAATTTTTTACTGCGCTCTCAGTTTTAGCAGGTTTTAACAAATACGCAGTATTGGTGCCTGCAAATTTTTTTTGAACGAGGAGTGGCAGCCAGCATGTTAATGTTCCTGACAGTTTAGTAAATAAGTCGCCTATAATACTGTGAGCTTTAATTACTATTAAAGTTAAAAGCAGGTTTTGATAAACAACCTTTCTTTAATTAAGTTCATTTTGATTAGAGTAAATTTTTATTATGAAAAGAATTGTATTGATTTTTAGTGTTCTGCCTTTTTTATTCTTTACTTATCCCGAATGGTTGACTTTTAAACTTAATGAAAAGGTCCAGGTTAGTATGCCAGGCGTTCCTGTAGAGACAATGATTAGTACTGATATCAAAAAGCTGGAATATAAATGGGAGGATTCTACCACGGTAGGAGGATTGGTTAATGATTTTGCAAAGTTTAACCTGACAGAAGAAACCATGCCCCAGGTAATTGACCAGATAAAAAAGCAGATGATAACGGCCAGAGAAGGTCAGGGTGCTAAAATACTTTCAGAGAAAGAGTGTAAATACAAAGAATGGTCCTGTTTTGAATTTGTTTCATCGAAAACTGAAAATAATATTGAAGTGATCAGGACGGATCACGTTGTGATATACAAAACCTTGCTGATTAATTTATATTATAAAAAGGGTCAGAATGCCATCGATGAAAAAGTCAGGGATCAATTTTTTAATTCCCTCGTTTGTAACTAAAATTCACTTTAAATTTTGCTGCCTATTTCGTAACTACCTGTATAATTTTTTTAAAAATTATCTCTCATTTTAACCAGTACCCGGGTTCTTGTAAACTCAAGTGCATTTAGTGCAGGTTCAAGTTGAGCCGCCAATGAAAAAATATTTCCTTTGACATCCATCTTAAACTGGACTTTTAACCCCGCTTCCATACCGGTGGTATCTAGATTTCCAGATGGATCTGCCTCTACCGGTACAAACACATCATAATGGTAATGCTTCAGCCATAATATTTTATTATGAATGTGTAAAAAAAGAGAGTCTGGTTTGCTTGAAACTTCCATTGTTCCATATGCAGGGTGCGTGTAAAGGCCTTCATAATCTTTTAAAACATGGGATGGGTTTGTTCCATTTTTGTGCATTTGTTTTGTACTCATAGACATTTGAACCTGTATCGCTTTTGCACGTGCTTTATTTTTTTGCAGAAAAGCAACCCAGTTATTCTTACTAAGATTTAAAACCCGGTCTGCTATTATGTTGCGAACAAGTGAAGGCAGCAATGATGCATCCTGGTTGGACAATACGACAATACCGATGCTATCAGTTGGAAAAAAAGCAATGTTGGCTGAAAAGCCATCAATATTACCTGCATGATCTACCCTATAATGTCCCTGGTATGAGCCGAGAAACCAGCCAAGCCCATAATTAGCGAAATAAATACCGGGGTTATCCTTTTCAGGAAAGGCCGGTGTAATTATCATTTGGGAGCTGAGTGCCTGCCTTACAAATGATGGTGGAATAATTTCTGTTCCACCCATTATTCCTCCATGCATCCACGTGCTTACCCAGCGAGCCATATCCATAACGTTGCTGTTAATACTTCCCGCAGGTCCCATAGTTCCGACTTCGTGGTAATCCATTCTTTTTATAACTGAATCATTTTGCAATTGGTATCCTGCAGCAGCATTTTCATCTGATTGTAGTTGAGATAAACTTGTAGTTGTCCTTTGCATTCCGAGAGGGGTAAAGAATTTTTCACGAATGTTCTCATCCCATGATTTGCCGGTTTGTTTTTCTATAAGCATCCCTTGTGCGAAATACATGAAGTTGTTGTACTGCCATTTTTCCCTTAGTTCAGCAGCAGGTTCCATATAATGTATTCGCTGCAGCAGGGAGTCTTTGGATGAAGTTGGGAAAAGTACCCATGATGCATCGTGACGAGGAAGCCCCGTCCGGTGGCTCATCATATCACGCAGTGTAATGCTGCTATTCATTTTATCCGAATAAAAGGAAAGCGTCGGAAAATAATTATGAACAGGCTGATCTAAGTTAACCAGTTTAGCATTTTCCAAAATTCCAATCATTGCAGCAGTAAATGATTTTGTACATGAACCAATGGGAAACAAAGTATTAGCTGTTACCGGTAATTTCTTTTCGATATCACGATAACCGAAACCATGTATATAAACAATATTATTTTTTTCAATCACGGCTACGGCGAACCCGGCGGCCTTACATTCTTTTAAAATTGTTTCCAGCTCCGTTTCTATCCCGTTAAATCTTTTGTCCGCAGGCATGGTTTGTGCAAATGCAGAAAACACAAAGCATATTAACAACCACAAACAACTCGTTTTTTTCATGTACTCCTTCTTATAAAAGTAAATGTAGAGACTAAGCTGTTATATTAATTGCAAAAGGAAAGGCTAACTTATAATTAGCAGCATTTGACAAAAGGTGGCTTCCGGCTAAACCTACTTTACAGGGATATACAAAAAAAAATACACAAATTTAGTTTGACATTATGAAATATTTCCTGTCCTGTTTATTTATCACCGTGGCAATAAGCTTACATGCACAAACCGGTTATCATTATTCAATTGATCTTAATCAGGTTAAAAATGATCAGCTGGAGGTAAACCTGGTCACTCCAAAAATTTCCGGAAAGATTATTAATTACCGTTTCGCTAAAATAATCCCGGGCACTTACCGGAACAGTAATTTTGGGCTTTTTATTTCAGAACTGAAAGCATATGATAATAAGGGCAATCTCTTAAGTGTAAACCAGGTTGATACCAATACATGGGCTATCAGCAATGCAAACAGGCTATACAGAATTTCCTACCTGGTGGAAGATACATGGGACAGTCAAAAAAAACACGGAGTTTATACAATGGGTGGTACTAATATAGAGGAAGGAAAAAATTTCGTGATCAATACTCCAGGGTTTTTTGGATATTTTGACGGGCTGAGGAATGTTCCATTTGAAGTAGCGTATAAAAAGCCGGAAAACTTTTATGCATCCACTTCGCTTACTCCTTTTACCACCACATCATCAGCCGATCTTTTTCGGTTTAATAGCCTTGATGAATTATATGATACACCCATCATGTATAATGTTCCTGACACCACTACTTTGAAAATAGGAGGCGCAGATATTTTGATATCAGTTTATTCACCACATAAAAAAATGCGGGCTACGGTAGTTGCCCAGGCACTTTCTCAAACTTTAAAATCGTCTGCAAAATACCTCGGTGGTGCATTGCCGGTAAAACACTATGCTTTTATAATGTATTTTAACGGGGAGCAACCAGGTTCTATAGCACAAGGAGCACTTGAACATAATTATTCTTCTTTTTATACCCTGCCCGAGTTAACACCACAACAAATAATGAAACCTGTTCTTGATGTAGCAGCACATGAATTTTTCCATGTCCTAACGCCATTGAATTTCAGCTCGAAAGAAGTAAAGGAATTTGATTTTGAAAAACCGGTGTTGTCTAAGCATTTGTGGTTATATGAAGGCACAACTGAATATGCGTCTGATCATGTACAGGTAAAATACGGGCTCAATTCAATCGAAGAATTTTTTGGCAAGCTGTCTGAAAAAATATCGAACACTAAAAAATATAATGATACACTTCCGTTCACCCTGCTAAGTAAATTCAGTGCAACCACCTATGAAGATCAATATAATAACGTGTATGAAAAGGGTGCACTGATCGCTGCCTGTTTTGACCTTGAATTATTACGGCTATCTGATGGAGCATATAGCCTGCAACAATTAAAACATGACCTGGGTGTGATGTATGGCAAGGATAAATATTTTGAAGACGATTCTCTCTTTGATGTGATCACTAAAATGACCTACCCGGAAGTGAGGACATTCTTCTCTCAATATGTGGAAGGAAATCAACCCTTGCCATATGCGAAATTTTTTGAAAGCGCCGGCGTGAAATACTACCCGGAGAAAAAAAGCACGGAAATAACTTTAGGCGGTTTTTCTGCCGGAGTAACACCAGATGGAAATGTAGTTATAGCTGACCTGTCGAAGCTGACTGATTTTGGAAAAAAACTGGGCCTTCATGTCGGGGACCAAATTTTAGCGATACAGGGAATAAAAATAAATGCCCAGAATGTGGGGCAAGTCATCGGGCAAATAAAGTCTAAACTTACAGATGGAGATATTTTGAAACTTTCAGTGATGAGAACGGGATCCCCCGACCCTATAGAGATATCAGAAAAAGTTTTTCCCGTTGCCATCACCAGGAAAGATTTTATAGAATTAAGCAATAACGTTAGTGAAAGCCAGGCACGAATCCGCAATGCATGGCTCTCCACTCCAGAGCGTCCTATTGGAGGGACCGCTGCCATAGCAGATGTACAAGACATTAACGCGGTTATCAGTGCACTTTACCAGGTGTTATCCGGACCCGCAGGACCACGCAACTGGGAAAGATTCAGAAGCTTATTTTATCCCGGATCTCAAATGTCGGCTTCGCATATTCTTCCAAATGGCCAGCCAGTTTATAGCTCTATGTCATTTGAAGAATACATTCAGTTAAATAGTTCATTTATGGAGAGAACGGCATTCTATGAAGAGGAGATTGGCAGAAAATTATACCAATACGGGAATATAGCCATGGCTCAATCAGCCTACCAATTTCGTTTTAGTGAAAATGGTAAAGTTGAACAAAGGGGCATCAATCATATTTCAATGACAAGGGATAAAGGCAGGTGGTATATTTCTAATATTACCTGGCAGGATGAGTCGCCTGAAAACCTTATCCCGCAAGACCTGCTCAAGTGATTTAAATATTTTTACTGATTTTCCTTTTTGTGCATTGGGTGTTCTTTTTGTTTTTTAACTAACGACAACCTTTAAAGGTTGTCGTTTTATGTATATGGCGTATCGTGTGTAATGGAAATAAATAAGAACAGTTTTCCTAATTAGCAGAATAGGATAAATGCAAGATGCAAATCTTCTTTTTTTTTGAAGAATCAATTCAATCTTAATTCCATAATAAACCAAAATAAAAAAATGAAATGTATTTGTTCGGCAATTTTAATATTGCTAGTGGGCTTGCAGGCCAGTGCTCAAATTAAAGGTAGTGTACATGATAGCCAGGGAAACCCGCTTGAGGGCGTGACCATTTCACTGTTAAGAGCAAAGGATTCAAGTATTGAAAAGCTGGCAGTATCAAAACAGGGAAATTTCATTTTCCCTATTGTTAAACAGGGGCACTACCTGGTTAGAGCATCACATGTAGGCTATACAACTATCACCGGTACTGCTATTAAGTATACAGATGCAGCAATTGCGATACCAGATATAATTTTAGACAAGTCAAGAAACAATTTACAGGAGGTAACAGTTACCGGAAAAAAACCAGTGATAGAAGTTAAGGCAGATAAAATGATCATGAATGTTGAAGGAACAATTAACGCAACAGGAAGTGATGCGCTTGAACTTTTGCGAAAGTCGCCAAACGTTACGGTGGATAAAGATGACAACCTAAGTATCGCCGGAAAAAATGGTGTACATGTTTATATAGATGGAAGACCTTCACCGCTTGCAGGGCAAGATCTGGCTAATTATCTCAAATCGTTGCAGTCTTCCCAAATAGAAGCAATAGAGATTATTACTAATCCTTCCGCGAAGTATGATGCAGCTGGTAACGCTGGTATTATAAATATCAGGCTCAAAAAGAATAATTCTTTTGGTACCAATGGTTCACTTAGTGCCGGATGGAACCAGGGAATATACCCTAAAATAAATGGAGCTTTTTCGCTTAACCATCGCGATAAGCTGGTTAATCTTTATGGCAGTGTTTCTTTTAATGAGATGAAGCAGGAAGCACAAATTTCAAATTACAGAACTGTACTTGATTCTATTTTCGATCAGCACGGTTTATTGATAGCGAACTTAAGTAACAGGGCCTATAAAGGAGGCATTGATTATTTTGCCAGTAAAAAATCTACATGGGGCCTCATGATCAATGGAAGCCATTCAGCACCTACTTTTTTATCTCCCGGCACCACGTCAATTGTTTATGCTCCCTCAGGTATCACCAGCAGGGTACTGGTTGCTGATAATACAAATAAAATGTCGAGGGATAATGCAAACATCAACGCTAATTATACTTACGTTAACGGGACTAAAGAGAATTTGAGTATCAATGCTGACTATGGTTATTTCAATCTTTATTCTGACCAGTTGCAACCGAATATATATTATGATGCTTCCCGCCAGCATGAATTAAGCCGGGTAGTGTACAACATGCTTTCACCAAGCAAAATTGATCTTTTATCAATAAAAGCGGATTATGAAAAGGACTACAAACAAGGTAAGCTGGGCTTAGGATTTAAAACTTCCTATGCGAAAACTGATAACGACTTCCAGCGGTATGATGTATACACTTCCGGTAAAGTACTTGATACAGTAAGAAGTAACCGTTTCCTTTACGATGAAATGATTAACGCGATGTATATTAATTACAACCGTGCCTATAAAGGGTTTGTGATACAGTGGGGCCTACGATTGGAAAATACTTTATCAAAAGGTACTTCTAAAGACTCTAAAGCAAAGCCACCTACGCCGGGCCCGCAGTTCAGTACAGACTTTTTAAATGATTACGTAGGGTTATTTCCGAGTGCTGCAATTACATTCAATAAAAACCCTGCGAAACAACTAAGCTTTACATTCAGCAGGAGAATAGACCGGCCTAATTACCAGGATCTGAACCCTTTTGAATTTAAGCTGGATGCTTACACTTTTCAAAAAGGTAATACCGAGTTACGTCCTCAATATACCAACAGCGTGGGTATGACCTATTTGTATCATTCCAAACTAAATATAACACTTAACTATTCGCATGTTAAAGATATGTTCAGCCAATTGATCGATACAACTGAGCGATCCAAGGTTTTTGTTTCAAAACAAAATCTTGCAACGCAAAACATATTGAGTTTAAACACCAGTTATCCTATCCAGTATAAATCGTTCAGTTCTTTTGTTAATATAAATGCGAATTATTCGAGGTACTCAGCTAACTATGGCCCTGGTCGAGAGATCGATCTCGATGCTTTTGCAGGGAGAGTCTTTGTACAAAATAGTTTACGTTTTTCAAAAACATGGACAGCGGAATTAAGCGGATTTTATTCTACACCTGGCATCAACCAGGGAACCTTTAAAACAAAGGCGATGGGAGGGATAGACATTGGATTACAAAAGCAGGTATTCCATACTAATGGTACTGTTCGCGTTGCTGTGTCAGATGTATTAAAAACCTTAAAATACAACGCTTACAGTAATTTTTCAGGACAGTACGTAAGAACGAATGTCAACTTTGACAGCAGGTTACTGAAATTAAGTTTCAGCTATCGTTTTGGCAGTGCGCAAATAAAATCAGCAAGACAAAGAAAGACCGGGTTAGAAGACGAAACAAACCGTGTACAGGCAGGAAGCAATACAGGCCCCACTCAATAACCCGCCGGTTGAAAGGATCAGTAACACTATGATTGTCCAGATTACAGTATATCTGATCCTTTCAACTGATGGTGGTATCACAAACCACTTTTAAATAGTAATGAATGACTTTTTAAAAAGAAGTTCACAATAAGAAGATCCCTAACAAAGGCATTTAATTATCTAAAGATTTTTTTAAAAAATACCTTCTATGAAATTTATACTCAGCCTATTTTCATTATTTGTATTTCAACTCTCCTGGTCGCAGGATTTCCTGTTGTCCCGTAAAGCTTTTTTCAATAAGGATTATGAAACAAGTATTTCATTCGCACGTAAACTTCCTTTACAAGGCAATGAAAAAGCTAAAAACGAATATTTTATAGCGCAATGCCAGGCTTACCTTAAAAATCCTGACAGCGCCCTCTATTACATGAACCTTGCAGCAAGCGATGGTTTTCGTAAAGTTGACTTCGTTAACGACTCCGTGTTTTTACCATACAGGGATTTTTTTATTTCACATCCTGTTATAGAAAAAATAAAAGCGAACAGGGAGAATTTTGACAAATCGATTCAGTACCCTGAATATGCAAAACAATTAAAAGAAATGTTCGATGCTGACCAGGTATTAAGGCGGCAAATGTCGGAAGCAATTAAGAAGACGGGTTCGACGCCACCGGAGCTTGGAAGTATAGGAATGCAACAGGCAAAAAATGATGCTGACAATATTGAAAAATTAAAAGCTATTATTAAAGAGATAGGGTGGCCAACCCCCCAACAGGTAGGTGACCTTGGTGCTTCAACTGCATTTTTGATTGCGCAGCATACAGATGCAAACCCACAACTGCAGTCCCAATGGTTAACGCTTTTGGAGAAGGCGGTGAACGAGGGGAAAGCAGAAAAAAGTAACCTCGCATATTTAACAGACAGGGTGCTTATCAATAGCAAAAAAGCACAGATATATGGTACCCAACTTAGCTTTGCTACAGGTAAACCGGAGATAGCGCCCTGCATAGAGCCAGAAAATATCGATGACAGGCGAATAGCAATGAATCTACCTCCACTTGCATGGTATAAAGCGTTAATGCATGTGAAAGATTAAGAGGATGAAAGGCCATTCGCGGAATTGCTATACCTGCTCTATCCATTTTTTAAAATCAGAGGCATTTTCCTGGCTCACGATAATTTCTTCATCCAAAGGCAAAGTCAGTTCAATTGATATCTTGGATTTTTCTATTGTCCTGAAGCGTTTAATGAAATTGATATTGATAATGTATTGTCGGTTCGCCCGGTAAAACATTTTTGGGGAAAGACTGTCCTGTAATTCGGAAAGATTATTTTTTTCAGCAAGGTATTTTTTGTTCTCATTATCTACCACAAAAATGAGTTTGTGTTCCGTAAAAAAATAAGCAATGTCTTCAAGTTTTTTACTCTGGTATTCTAATCCTTTACGAATTGTGATCCTGGATTTTATATTAGTTCCTGCAGAGATATAGGCCATCAAGGCGTGAATATTATTTGAAAAATGCTTTTGAAGTTTTTTATATTTCTTCAGAGCAATTAACAGTTTATCCGGGTCCAATGGCTTTAATATATAATCTATCCCATTATGATCCAGGGCATCAGTCAGATATTTATTATGTCCTGTAATGAATATTACAGGACAGCTGATTTCTATATTATTGAAAATATTGAAAGATTCACCATCCGGTAATTCTATATCCATGATAGCCAGGTCGGGTTCTCCATTGTTTTTTAACCATGTGATTGTTTCCTCAACAGTGGTGCAATGTGCTAATATGTCTATGTCTTCCCCGGACTCCTCTAATGCTTTTTTTAAATTTATGTATGCTGGTTGTTCATCTTCTACGATCAATAATTTCATCTTTCTATCTTATTAAAGGAAGTTTAACCAGGAAATAATCTGTGCTTTTTTGAATAACTAATGTTTTCCCGGAAATAAGTTGCAGGCGGCTCCCAAGATTTGAAAGTCCCGTTCCGGATTTTTTTTTATTATTCAGGGTATGAATTTTATTTTGGATCGAATTTTTGACTGTGATGTAATCATTGCTGATTGTCAAAATAATCTTCAGTGGGAGGCACAAGGAAAAACTATTATGTTTAACCGCATTTTCAAGTAGTTCCTGTAAGGAAACCGGAGGAATATAAAAGTTTTCCAAATGATATTTTTCAATGTTTAGTTCTAACAGGATGGCTGGCCCGTAACGCAATTGTAGTATCCTGAAATAATGCGTCATCAACTCAAGTTCTTCGGAAAGCGGTACCAGGTCTTTCTCTTTATTAGCAACGATGTAACGGTAAATAGTTGCAAGTGTATCATTAAATAATCTCGCATCAGCAGGATGGTCTGTAATAAGTGCAGAAAGCGTGTTCAAGGAATTAAACAGGAAGTGGGGGTCAATTTGTTTTTTCAGATTTTCAAGCCGTGCCCGGTCTTTCACTGTCTTTAATTTATTAAACTGCTCCAGGCCTCTTTCCCTTTGTTTGTTAAGATTGATGATCTCGTAAATTGTAACGGTAAGAATGGCAAAAAAAAGAATCATAAAAGATGCTACCAAAACTACATCCCAGCTTACTGAGCTACCAACCATCCATTTCCATAAAGAAAGGACCAAAAAGGAGATACCAAAAGTATAAAGTGAAATAAATAAAAAAAGCTGTGCCGCATAGGTGACATACCCCTGTTTAAACTGGGGATTCTTTCGCCGCAAATACCGGATGAGCATTATGTTTCCTTTCCATGCAAAAAAAACGATGAGGAAAAAATAATAATGGGTTACGAGGAATTCAAAAATGCCGGAGGGCAGTTTCCTAACGATTCCAGGAAGTATAGATATGCTAATTCCCATGATCATAATGCCTGTGAATTCTAGTGTTCTTAAATTAATCTTCAGTTCCATAGCGCCGGATCATTCTGCTTTACAAACTCATAAATACTTTCCTAACTACCCTGTTAAATTATATGAGTGTACAATTTTCAGGTAACAATGGTAAATCAGCTCTTACACTACTGAAGAGATGGAAATATTAAAAAAGTTGCAAAGGGATTTGCTGGTAGCGGTCAGCTAAGATTAAATATTGGCGGATATAGCAGGCTGGACCATTTCCGTCGAAGCTTTCAATTCAAAAAAAATCCAGTACGTAATATTCCTTCTGTAAGTACATGAATAAAATTTCGTGCGAAGACAATTCATTGGCTTCTTTGCAAAACATTTTAATTTCCTGTTTGAGTGGATATAATTCCGGCTTCAGAATATAAAAATCCGGTTTAAGTCCGTAAGCGTCGTTTCCTAAAAGTTATTGATTGAAAAAGTTTCTTGCACCCTGTCTTCCGCTTTCTATCAGGTTCAATATTACTTTCATAGGTAATTTTCTTATGCGCCCGTTTAAATCCAGGTCACTGATTACAATTGTTCGCTTTAAATCCAGGTCATCAGGGTTGGGACGATCAATTGAAGTTTCATATACCGCATTGAAATAATCATGAAGGGAGTGAATTTTTAAAGGCCTATTTTCTGACATGTTAACATAGCCCACCTGTGATGGTTTGTCAAGCATTAAACCCAATGTTTCTTTATTTTTTCCTGCAACCGTTATTGAACCTGACAGGTAAGCACTATCATCAAACATCATCACCGGGTAATTATTTAAGAGCCCCCCATCCACCATGAGGTGGTATTTTAGGTTGAAAGTATCCGTTATTATCCTACCGCTATCATTAATAAAAACAGGTTCAAAATAAAAAGGGATGGAAAACGAAATGCGTAAGGCATCGGCAATACGCATGCCCGGGTAATGTTCGAAGGAAAATATTTTCAGTCGCCTGTAAGTAAGGTCGGTCCCAGTTATGTACAGATCCTTATAATTTTTTTGAAATCGCTGGTCGTGAAGCTCTTTAAAAGTGATCAGGGAATCACCGGTTTTCTTTTCAATTAATTCTGATATCCACTTATTGAGGTTCTTGCTCCTGTAAAATCCCAGTTTCTTTTTAAGGCGATGCAATCCCCCGGTTAAACTTCCATCGTTAAAAGTCTTTAGTGGAATAGTTCCAAGTACTTCTATCAGTTCTTTCGGGCTATAACCAATTGCAATCATAGTCGCTTCAATCGCTCCTGCCGAACTTCCGCCGACTCTTTCAAGCTGTTTTATAATGCCAAGGCTATCAAGTATTTCAATTGCGCCTGTATAAGCAATGCCACGGATGCCGCCACCTTCCATTACAAGGTTCTTATAAGGTTTTTGGCCCTGACCGGCCTGGAAGAAAAGAAGCATTAGAAATGGAACTATGTATTTCATGCTATAAGTTAAAGCCTTTCATTATCGTATTTTTATCCCCGCTAAAATTTCACCTTATTTTTGCAAGTTTCCCTGTAAAACGTTGTGATTTGATTTTTTTTCTTAATAATACAGGAAAGGCACAGTAGCAACTCCAATTATTTACAAACTCAAATAATTATATATCATTAACTAAGGTGGAATACACTAAAACTACTAATAGGAACACTATTATATAGAAGGAACTTTTCTAAATTTTTCCTCTAATACTTTAAAGCAGTATTTGATAAACCTTTGCCCATCAATTCCAATAAATTTGATGTGCAAGCCGATATGAAAAAAATATTTCTCCCCTTAAGCTCAATTTTAATTTTTAGTTTTTCGGTACTGGCACAAATCAAAGAGATGGATGCTTTGATTAAACCATATGTCGAAACCAATAATTTTAGCGGTACTGTTTTAGTTGCTCAAAATGGCAAAATTGTCTTTTCAAAAGCATATGGACAAATGAACAGGTCGTACAAACTGATGAATACTACGCAAACAAAATTTTACTTAGCATCCGTCTCCATGATCTTCACTTCTGCGGCTATTATGAAACTAGCAGAAGAAAAAAAATTATTATTAGAAGACCGTGTGTCAAAGTATTTGCCGGACTATAAGCAGGGCAATAACTTAACATTGCACAATCTCTTAAGCCAAAGATCCGGGATACCAGCAATCGGGGATAACAAGAATGTGGACTATGATAGTATAACTAAGTTTACCCATACACCAAGCAGCCTTATCAAATATTTTAAAGACGATACATTACTATTTACCCCTAACAGTAAATTCAATCATAGCCGGTCTGATTATATTATTTTAGCCTATATCATTGAAAAAATTACTGGTAAAACTTTTGGAAATTATTTAAAAGAAACCATTTTTGATCCTTTGAATATGACCCATACTGGTCATTCAGCAGGAGAAAAGGAAATTGTTCCAAACCTTGCGGTCGGATATGCAGCAATAGGGCATTACGCTGTAGAAAATGCATACCAGATTGACTGGAGTTCAAAAACAGGACACGGATCTATTTATTCCACAGCCGAAGACCTTAATAAATTTGCCACAGCTATCTTCAACAATTCCCTTTTATCAAAACAATCATGGGAAAAAATATTTACGGACTATGGTAATAATGTTGGCTATGCCTGGTTTATCAGGGAACATTTAAACAAAAGGCGACTTCAGATGAATGGCAGGTCAGTAGGGTTTTCTTCTTATTTTGGTATTTATCCCGATGATAAACTGGCTGTCATCGTTCTTTCAAATAACTATATATCCCTACCACCGGAAATTGGAAAACAGCTAGCGGCAATAGTTTTTAGAAAGCCTTTCACTAAAACCAATATCACAACAGCCAAATTAAGCCCGGAACAAGGCAATCATTTTACAGGTAAATACAAATTTGATGATAAGTTCTATATCAAAAACTTTGAGATGGGAATTAGTTTTAAAGATGGCAACCTGTCATGTACATGGGGTGCATTGATCCCTGTAGATGAAGGAAAAACGCGATTCAATAAATTTATCCAGAGAGACTATTGGTCAGATATTGAATTTATTGAAAACAGCAAAGGTGAGATTGAAGCAATAATGCTTGATGGACAGAAGGGTATAAAATTAAAGAATTAGTTCACCGTTGTTATGATATTGCTTTTAAGTTTTCCTCATTACTATACTGTCGAATGTATTAATTAATAGTTGGGTATTTTGCTTTTTTGAAACCCGCTGCTTTCATATCCCTTCTTTAACTCTTAAATGCCCGCCTTCAGCTTTTTTCTTTCCGCCTTCATCTTTAAACAAACCCTGGCAAACCATATCATGGTGTCTATTAGGTCCAAACCATTTGCATACTGAAATAAATTTCGAAAACCATTCAATAAACTTATTAATATTTTCTCATGTGCAATTGGGCAACCAAAAGTGCATTCCGAAGGCAGTTTCTACTGCCTTTTTTTGTTTACTAGCGCTGCATCCAAAAGCCCTCTTTAGTAGCTATAAATCCTTTTTTAGGTATCCTGTTTCCGCTTTCAATCCACAGGCAAACATGAAAGTAATAATTATGGTGTCTTTTGTCTGTTCATCAGTTAAAATAAAAAATTAGCGTTATGAAAGAGTTGCATGCTGTCATGCATATGCCTGGCATTTATTCCTACCTGCAAATGTCCCAGTGTAATCTTCATTTGCCCCATGGAGTCAAAACCTGATCTCCATGATCAGCAACCCTAATATTAATCAACAGCGATATAACCAGAGAATATTTTTTGACAAGTAGAAACCACTTCAAGGTGCTCTTTATTTAAAAACCAAAATGATACTTATGAGAATAAGATTGGGTTTAATGGCATTTTTTCTATCCATACTTTGTTTTTCACAAGCGCAGACTCTGCGTGTTTCCGGTGTTGTCTCTACTGAGAATGGTGTTCCTATTCCTTTTGCTAACATAATGGAAGCCGGGAGTAAGAATGGCGTTGCAGCTGATGCCAATGGTAATTTTACTATTGCAACACAAACAGGGAAATCATTAACTGCTTCAGCAGTGGGATATTTTCCTGCAACCCTAACAGTAAGTTCGGGCTCGCTGAATTTTGTTCTTAAGGCCAATGATGCACAGCTGAGTGATGTAGTAGTAACAACTGCCCTCGGCATTAGAAGAGAAGCAAAAGAACTTGGCTATGCAACCACAACAGTTGGGAATAAATTACTGACTCAAGCCCGGTCTGTCAATGTACAGCAGGCATTAAATGGTAAAGTTTCCGGCTTATCTATTTCAACTGTAAACAGCAGTGTTTTTGAAAATGCAAAAATTAATATAAGAGGTATCAGGTCATTAACCGGTAATAACCAGCCAATGCTGGTAGTAGACGGAGCGCCTACGCCGCTGGGATATCTTTATTCTATTCCTCCCGATGATATCCAGGAGCTGACCGTTTTAAAAAGTGCTGCTTCAGCGGCCATTTATGGTCCCGATGCGGTTAACGGTGTAATTGTTATTAATACCAAGAAGGGCAATACACGTGGTATTAATGTAACGGTAAATTCCTCAGTTGAACTTGCAAGGGTCGCTTATTTTCCAAAGCTTCAAAAAGAGTTTGGAGGTGGAGCAGGTGAAGTGGTAGACGCCTATGGGAATTATGGACATGTGCCATATGAGAACCAGCAATACGGGCCTGCTTTTGATGGTTCAATTAAAGAAATCGGCGTGCACCTGCAGGATGGCTCCTTCCAAACAGGCCCTTACACAAATGCACATTATAAAGACAAAATTAAATTCTGGAACACCGGTGTAACACTTCAAAATTCTATTTCCGTTTCAGGACAAGACTTTTATGCCAGTATACAGGACGCTGATATCAAGGGGCTGATGCCAAAAGATAAAAATCACCGAACCAGTTTCAGATTTAACGGTGGAAAAAAAGCCGGGGATTTTTCTATCAACTACGGGCTCAATTATATCCAGCAAAACTATGATGTTGTTAATGAAACCGGCCTTGCGGGACTCTTTCCGGGTGCCTACAACGGGAGTATTTTCTTCCTGCTTCTGCAAACACCCAACAACATAGATATTACTTCTTACAAAGACTGGCAAAACGATAAGTTTGCCCAGCCTTCGAATTATTATAACGAGTTTGCTGCAAACCCTTATTGGGTGATCGATAACATTCGCACCAGGGGACGCAATGATAATCTTATAGGCAATATTGATCTTAGCTACCAGTTTGCTCCATGGCTGAAAGCATCTGCCAGGCTGAGCTCGAATATGTCATTCGGAAGTTTTAAAAATACAACAGCACCGGTAACGATTTCTGACTGGGCCCAGGCTAACCGCAATCCTACGCAGTTTTCAAACAGGCCGGGAAGTGTATTTGATGATGAGTTTTACAGCTCCAGAATAAACCTCGATTATTTTCTTAGTGGTGAAACCCGGCTCATGCAGGATTTCTCTTTCAAATATGTCGCAGGAGGACTTTTCAGGGAAGACCGTTCAAAGGACGTTGCCCTCGGCGGAGATAATCTTGTTGTTCCTTATTTATACAATGTTTCCACCAGGAGTGGAGATGCCAATGTGCCCACTTATCCAACTAATAATTATGATATTAAATCCCGGCTTTATTCTGCTTTTGGTACCCTGGGTTTTGGATATAAAGGATGGGCATTTCTTGAACTCACAGGGCGTAATGACTGGGACAGCAGGTTGCTAAAAGAAAACAGGTCCTTCTTCTATCCTGCAGTTAACGCATCCATTGTATTGTCTGATGCATTGAGTTCAATAAAAAACAGCGGCGTTATTTCGTATGCAAAGATCAGAGCAGCCTATTCGAAATCAGGTAATGTTAACCTGCCGGTATATGCGCTGCAGGCTACTTATTCGCAACCCAACCAGGCATTCCCACTTTCAGGATTCCCTTACGGTGGTACAGTTGGTTTCACTGCCAATGGCACTATACCCAATCCAAATTTAAAACCTGAGTTTGTTTACACAACAGAAGCTGGTATTGAACTGGGATTTCTAAAGAACCGTATAGATTTTTCTGCAACGTATTTTAACCAGCAATGCGATAATCAGATCCTGCAGGTGTCCCAGTCTATTACTACAGGATACACTACGGGGCTTGCAAACGCCGCAAGCTTTAAAAACTTTGGCGTTGAAGCTGATCTGGGTTTAAACCCCCTGATTAAAATGGGCAGGGGAAGATTAGACTTAAAACTTAATGCGACTTATAATAACAACAAAGTAACGAGTACCCTTAACAATATACCGGTAGTTATAGGCGGCAACAATGGATTTATTCAAATAGCAACCAGTTCCCCTACAGTTAATAACATAGCAATTGTAGGAAGGCCTGCCTTTGCGTTCCAGCTTACGGATTATGTACGCGATTCTGCCACCGGGAAGGTGGTTGTTGATGCTATCACAGGGCTACCCTCTGTAGCACAAAACCCAATCATTACCGGGAGATCACTTCCATTATGGGTAATAGGTATCACACCTTCATTCAGCATTGGTAATTTTTCAGCAAGCATGACCTGGGATTATAAAACCGGCAATAATTTTTATGCGGGAATCGGGTCTGATGAAGAGTTTGCCGGGATTTCTGCAAGGAGTGCAGAGTACGGGCGCCAGCGTTTCGTATTTCCAAATTCCGTTTACTTGAGTAATGGCAAATATGTAGATAATACAAACATCCAGGTGCAGGATGGAAATGCAGGTTTCTGGGCAGGTAGCATTAATACTTCGATCGCTACTAATTACTATGCCAGTGCGGCAGCTTGGCGCCTGAGGGAAGTTAACATCTCCTACAATGTGCCTCTGAAATGGATTGGTAACGGAAAGGCAATTAAGCGGCTCACGGTAAGTGTTATTGGAAAGAACCTCCTGTTATTTGTTCCAAAATCGAACCAGTGGGGTGATCCAGAATTTAATTATTCAACCACTAATAATACCTACGGCATCAGCAGTTCATTCCAATCACCCGCACAGCGTCTTTTCGGGGGATCAGTAACAGTTCAGTTTTAAACATTAAATGATGAGATCCATGAAATATAAAAATTCAAAAATGGCCCTGCTTGCCCTGCTGTTAATAACCTTCAGCAGTTGTAAGAAATCAAGCCTGGATATAAACGATGACCCAAACCGGGTTACAGAAAGCAATATCACACCAGAACTTATTTTTCCGCAAGCGGCCCATGCAGTCGGGGAGCGTGCCGCAACAGGGGCATCTAATGATTATCTAAGGCAGCTTAACCAATGGGTCGGATACTGGTCAAGTGCAGGAGACTATGCTATTGACCAAACAGAAACTACATACAATCTTGATTTTACTTTTTCAAACCTCACCTGGCGGAATCATTATAATGTTCTTTTTGATCTTTACCAGGCCCAGGTTAAATCTATTGCCAAGGGAGATACCCTGCTGGCAGGGGCATCAATGATTCTTTCAGCTAAACTGTGGGAGGAACTAGTTGACATGTTCGGTGACATTCCCTATTCGCAGGCCTTTAACAACAGCCTTTATACGCAGCCTGCATATGATAAGGGACAGGATATATATAGCGCACTTCAAAGAAAACTGGATACTGCCATAACCTACATGAGCGTGCCGGCATCGAAAACTTTTAATACCGTAGATGTTGTAAACCATGGAGACAGAACCAAGTGGATAAAGTTTGCCAACACCTTAAAGCTAAGATTACTTATCAGGCAATCCGAATTGCCAGGATTTAGCCCTGCTGCAGAAATTACCAAGATACTTGCTAGGGGTGGGGTACTGCATGCAGGTGAGAGCATAACCGTTAACCCGGGTTACACTAATACCGGGAACCAGCAATCTCCTTTCTATGCAAATTTTGGCCTGACTCCAACAGGATCTGATCCTAACCCGAGCGTAAGGGCGAATACATATATAGTCAATATCTTAAACTCTAACTCAGATCCAAGGCTATCCAGGTTCTTTAATACACCGACTGCCGGTGGACAGATTACAGGGACAGTATTTGGTCTGGCCGCCGGGAACCCGGATGGACAACACAGCTCTAAGGCAGGACCCGGACTAGCCTCTTCACCTACTCAAAACCAATGGATTTACCCTTCGTTTGAAAGTATGTTCCTCGAGGCGGAGGCTATTGCACGTGGGTGGATTCCCGGAAATGCAAAAGCGGCATATGAAGCAGCTGTAACAGAATCATTCGTATGGTTGGGTGTACCTAATGCTACCACCGCCGCATCCGCTTATTTGCAAAACAGTGCAAACTGGAGCAGTGCAGGAACCACAGCGGCATCGCAGGCAAGGTTTATCGCTTATCAAAAATATATAGCATTAACCGGGATTGATCCACTCGAAGCGTGGTCAGATATCAGGAGACTCAACATGATTCCTAACAAAGGCTATATCACTGTAAACCCTAACAGGGTTAGTAGTAACCTGCCAGTAAGATTTTTATACCCCCAGACTGAATACACATCCAACCAGGCTAATGTGAGTTCACTTGGAACAATCAACCAGTTTAGTTCCAAGATTTTCTGGCAGCCTTAATTATTTAAAAAAAAAATGTTAGCAATGAAATTTTATAAAATAAAACATGCCGCAGTAGTTTCCTTGTTCTTCGCCAGTCTTACAGGATGCCTGAAAGATAAAGACTTTGAAAACGGTGCGATTCAGTCTGTACATGCGGGAAGCACTAACCAGAACATTGTTGAAATAAAACTATCGGCTGGTTCTTCGTCTAACTTCCTGTCCATATCATTAAACGCATCCAGCAAGGATACTATTTTAGATCTCATCCCGGTTAATTTAAGTTCTAAGGATCCGGCTCCGGAGGACATTCATGTTACTCTTGTAAAAAACGATAAGCTTGTTGATGACTATAATAATGCGAACGGAACGTTTTATGTGGTTCCTGCGTCAAACACATTCCAGGTTCAGGACGGTGGTGTAGTTACTATACCCAAAGGCTCACATACCGGGTATTTAAAAATAAAGTTCAAGCCTTCTGATTTTATCGGTAACGATTATGCACTTGGCTATGCAATAAGCAGTATTGATAAAGCAGGGTATACCATTAGCGGAAACCTCAATACAGGAATAGTGGCCATCTCCATTAAGAATAAATATGATGGTCATTACAGGGTAACAGGAACTATGGTCGACCTGAGTAACCCCGCGTTTACGGGCAGGTATCCAATGGATGTTTACCTTATCACGCAGGATGCTACCAGCGTTGCTATGTTCGATCTTAACCCGTCAATAAATACGTACGGACATTCTTTTTCAAATGCAGGAGGGCTCTCTTTTTACGGAAGCTTCACTCCCCAGATTTACTTCGATGCGAATGATAACGTTTCCAAAGTAATAAATGCTTATGGCCAGCCAGCCAGTAACGGACGTTCCGCATCACTGGATCCCTCCGGAATTAACAAGTTCAATAATGCAACGCATAATATTGATGTCAATTATTTTATGCTCCAACCCTCTGTTGTAACGCCGTACAGAACCAGTTTTAAAGAGCATTTTGAATACCTCGGTCCCAGGTAAAATTGAATCTCGGAGGAGGAATGAAGTGTAAACTTTTGGTTTGTGATAGCGCTAGTCGGTGATGTACTCAATTATCACTTCTTCCTAATTTAAACCTGAAATACAGGCTACAAAATAAAAAGTGGGGTAAAGAGATTAACTTTTTACTTCGCTTTTTTATTTGAATGTTTTAAAACGTACCATGGGAACTGCACAAAAATGCACCTCGCATATTCAATTATCTGCACTTTGATTTCTTATTTTTCCAGGCAAGTAGCCATAAAGTAACTAGATTTTTGTCTGACCATTTTTTCGTTCAAAAGGATGTGGCCACGCTTGTTTGAACCCTATTGATTTCGACTTTTCCTATAGGTTCTATCAGGTTACTTTATCGATACCTTTCACTACAGCTTATGTTTTGTAGACTGAATATTTAATTGGGTTCAGGACTGCTATACTCTAGAACCATCAAAAAAGGCTTCAAATTCACATTCTATTCTTTCTTGTAAAAGACTCCCTTAAAAGCAAAATGTTCGCTAAGACGAGTATGGTAAAAAAATAAGCAATCATTAATTCACTCGATACAAGGATCTGTGCAGTCGTAAAATTGGGCTTCACATCGCCAAAACCTGCTGTTGTAAACACCGAAATACTGAAGTAAAAAAAACTGATTAATTCAGTTGCAATATTCCTTTGAATGATTACTGTAAATGCGCCGGGATCTATCCTGAATAAACAATAATAATCGATGCAATAGGAAACAATTACCAGTAATATAGTTACGACAATGAAAGAAATAAATTCATGGAAGTAAAATTCTTTGTGGGCGGTTAGTTTTATCTGGCGAAAAACAAACCGCATAAAATAATTTACTTTGAAAAAACAAATTGCAAAAAGAATAATCTCATTGGATAGAGGATTAGCCAGTTCAAAAAAATCCGATAGAAATATTAATAATCCAATCAGAATAATTATTGCAAACTTGTATGTTGCTCTAAGGTGAGGCATTGGTGGCTTTAATAAAATTTAGCAAAATCATTTAAAAAACAAGAGGATACCTGGAGGCATCCTCTTGATGATAAATTTTCGATGCTAGGCTTTCACTTCTTTTACAAAGTTTCCATTTGCATCAAAAATTAGGTCCTGTCCGATTACTTCCGCTTCATAGTTTATTTCCCCATCGGCCTTAGTTATTTTTGCCGCTTCCCTGATATTTTTTCCGGAGTGATGTTTTGCTATGTACGCATTAACTTTTGCCGGCAGTCCTGATGCTTTTATTGCAATTTCAGATTCCAGGAAAGTTCCATTGGCTTCGAACAGCGCAGAACTTGCATGGCCACCTTGTGTAAACCCTGCCTCATAATTCTGTTGTTCTTTTTCCCATTTTGCAGAGACACCCGGAAATTGCCTGGAGAAAGACACTTTTACTGTTGCCGGTACTTTGGAAGCATCCAGTTTTTGTGCATTGGCTGCTAATGCAGCGGCACCTGTTGCGAATAACATTACAAATAACTTTTTCATACGATTTGTTTTTAATTATATGGCAAACTTCTCACAGTATTCTGGATGCATTTTGTATAAAGGCCTGTGTGCTAATTTTCTTTTAGTTTATCACCAGGATTGAAATATGCTCCAACACGATCGCAAGGCCTTTAATATAAATCTTACCTTTAGAAATGGCTGATTAGCGGAAAGCGCTGGGCGGCAGGTGTAGAATGGGACAGGGTTGAGGGTGAAGATGTTAAACCTCCAAAATGAATCCAGTTTTGTTTTATTGCTTTACAGAATGAAAATATTTATCATAGAAGACGAAAAGCAACTGGCTGATAACATTTGCTCTTATCTTACCAGCGAGCAGTTTACCTGCGAGGTTGCCTATGACTATTATGAAGCGATTGAAAAAATTCATCTTTATGAATATGCCTGTATCATTTTGGATATTACTCTTCCACATGGAAGCGGACTGGATATTCTAAGAGAATTGAAAAAAGCAAAAAAGGCTGAAGGGGTATTGATCATTAGTGCAAAAGATTCTTTGGATGATAAAGTACTTGGGCTGATGATAGGGGCTGATGATTACCTGACCAAACCGTTTCATTTACCCGAATTATTAGCCCGTGTTTCTGCGATCATCAGGCGTAAATCTTTTGATGGCACAGACGAGGTTTCTTTTGATCACCTGACAATGCATATTTCTGAGAGAACATTAAGATCGGGAGATGAAATCATCCCGCTGACACGCAAAGAATATGACCTGCTACTATACTTTCTAACCAACAAGAACAGGGTAGTTACAAAAGAAGCGATTGTAGAGCACCTCTGGGGCGATGATATCGATATGGCAGACAGCTACGATTTTATTTATTCTCATATTAAAAACCTGCGCAAAAAACTGATGCATGCCGGATGCCCGGATTATATTAAATCCGTGTATGGAATGGGTTACCGTTTTGTATTCCACGGATAGTAAATGAACAATGAGGCTTTTTACACGATATAACCGGATCGTCATGTTAGTAACTGTGCTGACATTTTTGATATCGAGCATTGTCTATTATTTTTTGCTGGATTATATATTACTGAAGGAAGTTGATGAAGTGCTAAATCACAGGAAAACAAGGATGGAAAGTTATGTTCATGCAACCGGTAACCTGCCGGTAGCTGACCACATGGGAGAAGTGCAGGTGAATTATACACTTGTTTCCAGGCCGGCAAAAGATGTACTGACTTTTATAACGCTTTTTGATAGTGCAGAAAATATTTCTGCGTCATTCCGGAAATTTATTTTCACCATACCTGTCAAAGGCCAGGTATATAAGATAACACTGATCAGGCCATTGGCAGGAACACACAACCTGGCAACAAGTATTATACTGGTAACGTTAAGTACCATCCTGGTGATCCTTTTAATTTCTGTTTTCATTAACCGAATTGTTCTGAAAAGACTGTGGCAGCCTTTCTACGCTACAATCGAGGCGATGCGCAATTATAAATTGGGGAAAGTTAAAGAGGTAGAATTGCCTGAAACAAACATCAACGAGTTTGTATTCCTGAATGAGAATTTAAAAGATACTATCCGCAAAGCCGAAGAAGAGTATCAATCCTTAAAAGAATTTACAGAGAATGCATCTCATGAGTTGCAAACTCCACTTGCTGTGATCCGGTCTAAACTGGATCTGCTCATTCAGAAAGAAGATCTTTCGGAAGAGCAAAGTGAAGAGCTGAAAGGTATTTATGTATCTGTGAAAAAAATGTCGCAATTAAGCCGGTCTTTACTTTTAATGCGAAAGATAGAAAACCAGCAATTCGACCAGGTAAGCAATATCAACCTGAAAGAAAAGGTGGAAGAAAAATTGAAACAATTCAATGAACTATGGAACACTAATGAGCTTCAGTTGCGTTGTCAACTGGAAGATGCATTCATTACTGCAAACGAGGACCTCGTAGATATTTTATTGAATAATTTACTCAGTAATGGCAGCAGGCACAATATTAAAGGCGGAAGCATTGATATTTATTTAAAGGAGAAACAACTTATTGTGGGCAACACAGGTCTTCTAAAGCCCTTAGATCAAAAAAAAGTCTTTCACCGTTTTTATAAAGAAAAAGCACACAGCCATCATAATGGATTAGGCTTGTCTATAGTAAAGCAGATCTGCGATCAATCGAATATTCATATTATCTATTCCTATGAAAACGGGAATCACCTTTTTCGATTGAACTGGTAAGTTTTTCTATTATCTCCAATCTCTCTACATTTTCTGTTTATTTCTTTGCTGAATAATTGAACTAACAAAATTAAATCATGAAACAGTTTGTCTTAATTCTATCAGCAGCAATTGCATCTGCTTTTATTTTGCCCGGATGCCTTGTTACAACGCATGTAGAAAGTGCACCTGGCATAAACTTCAGTAACTACAAAACATTTAGCTGGTCTAACGGAACAGGAGAAAAAAAAGAAGATATAGCCGACAATGACATTATTGACAACAACATTAAAAATACCATCAGCCTTCAGTTAGAAAACAAGGGGTGGAAGGAAACCTCTCAAACGCCTGATGTTATACTGGACTATAACGTGATGGTTGAAAAAAAAGTTAACCGTATTCCTGAACCGGTTTATAATTATCCGTACACACATTATTATTATAACGGATGGAGGCACAGAATGGGTTATATGTATTATCCCGCTGACCTTGCGATATATCATACTTACAACGTTCCTTTCAAACAGGGTACCCTTACCGTGAACATGGTTGATTCAAAAACAAACCAATTGATCTGGCAGGGAGATGTAAGCAGCAAGACGGTAACAACACAGGAAATGCAGACTGATGTTACCTCTATTTTAAAAAAATTTAATGTACCGCAATTAAATGGTTAGTAACCTTCAGTGCATTCATTTTTTGAACAAGTATTTTTCATTATATTTTTTTAACCAACCACTTAAATAAAAAACAAATGGAATTTTCTATTTTTTTAGTAGACGACGATGAAGATGGCCGGTCTACATTAAGTTTAATTTTCTCAAGGATTGGTTTATCCGAATGCATAACTTTTTTTCGGGATGGTAATACATTAAGGAAGCGATTAGAACAACTTCCTGTTTCAGCTTACCCGGAATTGATCGGTGTTGATTACCGGGTACAAGGAAACAGCGGCGATGAAATATTGACTTTATTAAAAAACTGATTCCCGCTGGGATTCAATTCCGGTAGCCTTATATGGTAATCCGTATGACAGCTTTATTGAGGCAAAAATTAATGAACCTCGGTGCGGTTGCCTGTTTTGAGAAGAGCCGGTTTTATGTTGAATACACTGAATTGGCACGACAGCTTGTTGAGCTCACTGCGCCGAAGCATTATCAACCGTTAAATTATTTTTGAAATTTCTTCTCCAGAATTAAACCAGTTTCAGGTAGTTATTTTGCATTAATAATTATTTCTCATAAGCAGTTAGTTTTGGTACAGGCCCCTGTTTCTACAGGGGCTTTTTTATTATCTGTTGATTAAGAAAATGTAAAGACATAATCCAGATTCTCTTCAGACTTTCTCCAAACTCTGTCTAAAATGCAGGTGAATCTTTGTGGTTTCAAGCATGTACATAAGCATGTAACTAAAAATCCAGAGATGAGCAAGCAATTTTTTAAAAACATTCAATGGCGTGCAAGAATAAAAGTTGCGCCTCAAACAGCGGGCAGGAAGTTTCTAATGACATCGCGGCTTATTATAGCACATTGGAGAAAACAAATCTTCGCGACAGCCAGATAGTCAATTTGAAAAAAGCAGTTGAGTACACTCAGTTACTTGTGCGTTACAGTTCTGCAAATTATACAGAAGTATTAACTGCCCAGCAGAGTCTGTTATCTGCAGAATTAAACCAGGTGAGTGACCGCTTACAACAACTTCAGGCTATAGTTAATTTATACCGCGACCTGGGAGGCGGATGGAAATGATAGAAAACTGTATCCGAAGTTAATAATTATCCAATCTCCTGTTTGTAACACAAATTCTAATGCCAACAGATAAGAATTCACCATTTTATTCCAGTGTGACCCCTCATGATGTAACCTCGCTCTGTGAAATTATTTTTAACAAGAGTCCTTTTCCCATGTGGGTTATTGATGCAGCAAGTCTTCAAATATTATTGGTCAACAAATGTGCAGTTAAGCAATATGGCTATACGAAAAAACAGTTTTTATTAATGACCATGCATGATCTTCATTCTTCCGAAAATATAAGAAGTGAAAAATATGTCCGGGTATATGAGCAAAAGAAGAATCAGCAACAGCATCAACTAAAAAACCAGGAGTTGATCGATGTTAGTATCCGGTCTTATCCTGTTACCATAAATGGAAGGACTGCACGACTGGTGAGTGCCATGAACATTACAGAAAAGAAATTAAGGGAACAGCAACTCAATCTCCTGGAATCCATTATCCGTAATATGGTTGATGGCATCATGATCACCAAGATTGAAGGACGTGGAAAAAGAGTTATCCGATATATTAATCCGGCTTATGAAAAGATGAGTGGCTATACCGCTGCAGAGTTGATGGGAAAACCTCCTGGTATCCTCCATGGCGCTTATACAGATAAATATGAACTTGAAAGGCTTAACCTCTGTATCTCTTCAGGCGAGCCTTATTTTGGTGAACTTCTCAATTATAATAAAGAGGGCAAAGCATTTTGGTTACACTTTAATCTCCTGCCTGTAAAGAATAACAAAGGAAAAGTGAGTCATGTGATCAGTATTGCAAGGGATGTAACAGCCATTAAGAAAAATGAGGAAATAAAGCAGGCGCTTGCAAAAGATCTTTTAAGAACTACCCAGGATATAAAACAGTTTTCTTTTATTACCTCGCACAATTTTAGAGCGCCACTTACCAACATGCTGGCACTGATTGAATTGATTAATCAAAAAGACCTGGATGAAGGGAACAAGCGCCTGGTAAACTTGCTTAAACACTCTGCTCATCATCTCAATGATATCATCAATGATCTTATTAAAATTCTGATTTTAAAGGAAACAGGCAGGGTAGAGAAAACTTTAGTAAACCTTGAAGAGGTCTTTGAAAGGACAAAAAGAAAATACAAGATTCAGTTGGATGCGATTGATGCTGTGGTCGAGATTGACTTTAAAGAACACTGGATCAGGTTTCATGCGGGCTATCTTTCCTCAATATTTGAACATTTATTTTCTAATGCCATTAAATTCAGAAGACCTGACGTTCCCCTTGTAATAAAAGCCAGCAGCGAAAAAAAAGAAGGCCTGATAAAATTAAGTTTTGGTGACAACGGAAAAGGATTAAATCCTAAAGTTATTAGAGAACGGTTATTTGGATTATACCAGCATTTTCATATCGAAGAAGAAGGCAAAGGGCTGGGCCTTTTTACTGTTAAGTCACTGGTTGAAGGTATTGGTGCAAGTATTCATGCTGAAGGAAATATCAATGAAGGATTGCATTTTATTATCGAGATACCAAGCCACTAAGCGCTTGAAACTGCTGCGCCTGTGATAGGGCTGGCCCGAAGGCGACAGGAAATATTCGATAAGAGCTTTGTCTTCTGCAAATCATTATGAAGTTGATTCGATTGAAAGTCAACTTTGCTCGGACATGGGAATGTGACTTTTACCACGGATGATAAAGGTTTGAAGATCACACCTCCTAATCGCAGGCCAGGCGAACATGCAGTTGCTTTGAAAATAAATGGGAATGGGTTGTCTGAAAGAATAATTCATAATAGCTTACCAGCAATTTATTTAGTCATCTCGTCCTTTCACTTTTTGCATTATTCCTCCAATGTAAAAAATAAAAATCCCCGTAAACTTAAAACGTTTACAGGGGTATGCGGAGAGAGAGGGATTCGAACCCCCGGACCTGTAACAGTCAACGGTTTTCAAGACCGCCGCATTAGACCGCTCTGCCATCTCTCCGCGGCAAAAATACATTCTCAGGCATAACCACAAAAAAAAATTACTCAAATCAGCAAATTAGTGGTTAGCAAATGCGTAACAAAACTTTTAGAACGTGTGAGTTTGTGACAAGTTTGCTTGTTGTGCCGTTTTACATTTGCGAATTTGCTAATCTTCTCATTTGCTAATTACCTTTGTCCAGTGAAGCATCTTTCAGCGCTCAATAAATATTTCTGGAAATATAGATACAGGCTGGTTATTGGAATATTGTTCGTTATTTCTTCCAATTATTTCGCCGTTCTGGCACCCGAGATCACGGGTTATCTTGTGAGCAGGGTACAACAAACACTCAGCCATACAGCTACAGCGGTTAAAATTGGTTACCATGATGTTTTGGTTCAATGGATCATTCGCCAGGTAGAAGGTCTTCCGGGAAAATCAGTTTCCATTGTTGCTATTTTTTGCATCCTCATCTTAATTATGGCCGTGATAAGAGGAGTATTGATGTTTTTTATGCGCCAGACGATCATTGTTATGAGCCGTCACATAGAGTACGATCAGAAAAATGAAATATTCTGTCATTACCAGCAGCTTGATCTCAACTTTTTTAAAACACATGCGACCGGCGACCTGATGAACCGGATAACCGAAGACGTGAGCCGGGTAAGAATGTACGCCGGCCCCGCGATTATGTACCTGATCAACTTGCTGGCACTTATCACTTTCTGCGTAATTAATATGCTTAGAAAAGATGTACATCTTACGCTGCTTGTACTGGCTCCTTTACCATTACTTGCCATTGCTATCTACCTGGTAAATACTATCATTCATAAAAAAAGTGAACAGGTTCAGGCAAGGTTATCTGATCTTACCACTACGGCCCAGGAATCATATTCAGGGATACGGGTTATTAAATCTTTTGTGCAGGAAAGTGCGATGCTTGGTTTTTTTAGAAACAATAGTGAATCCTACAGGAGGGGAGCGGTGGATCTGGCGAAGGTGGAAGCAATATATTTTCCAAGCATGAGCTTAATGATCGGGTTGAGCACCCTGATCACTATATTAATAGGTGGACAGATGGCTTTGCACGACCCTACACGGGTTGGAATTATTGTAGAGTTTGTTATCTATATTAATATGCTCACTTTTCCAGTAAGTTCCATAGGATGGGTGGCGAGTATGATTCAAAGAGCATCTGCTTCTCAAAAACGCATCAATGAGTTTCTGCATATTAAACCTGGAATACAGGGAACTAAAGATGCCGCTGTTGTTTCACTAAAAACAAGTATCAGCTTTAGAAATGTTTCTTTTACTTATCCTAATACTGGTATACAGGCTTTGAATAACTTTTCGCTGGATATACGCAATGGCGAGAAAATATTGATACTTGGTAAAACAGGTAGCGGAAAATCAACCATTGCACAGTTGCTGCTAAGATATTATGAGGCTGGTTCTGGTCTCATCACTATAGATAATGTGCCTATCTCCAAAATTAAACTGGATGATTTGCGCAGGCAGGTGAGCTATGTGCCACAGGACGTTTTTCTTTTTAGTG
The DNA here is from genome assembly GCA_028288595.1 of Chitinophagaceae bacterium. Classification (GTDB taxonomy): domain Bacteria; phylum Bacteroidota; class Bacteroidia; order Chitinophagales; family Chitinophagaceae; genus JAQBNK01. The sequence continues at coordinate 9,035 of JAQBNK010000160.1, read as the reverse complement.
ATACAGTAGAAAATAATATTTCTTTTGGCCTGGAGATGCCGGCTGAAATGGAGAGCATCAGGCAGGTAGCGCAACTTGCAAGCGTGGATAAAGAAATTGCTACGCTGTCCAAAAGTTACCAGACGGTAATAGGAGAACGAGGGATAACGCTTAGCGGCGGACAAAAACAAAGAGTATCCATCGCGAGAGCATTAATAAAAGATCCTTCACTCATAATTTTTGACGATTGCCTTAGCGCTGTGGATGCAAAAACGGAACATGAGATCAGTCGCAATCTTGCCCGGAGCCTCAATGACAGAACTTCTGTTTTCATCAGTCACAGAATTCTTACAGCAATTAATTTCGATAATATCCTCTTTATGGCGAATGGAGCAATCGCTGAGCATGGCACTCACCAGCAATTAATGCATTTGAACGGACTTTATGCTGAATTATACCGCCTTCAAAATACCCGTGAGGATTAATTTTTTTTAATACTGCGCTAAAATTTTGGCAATTTGAAAACAGTATTATATTTGTAACATTATAAACGGATTGCTAAAAACCAAAACTCAATAACTGTGGCGTACGAAAATAACGACAAGAAACTGGAAAGCGTGTACAGTAAACGCATCAGGGCCGGTAAAAGAAGAACTTATTTCTTCGATGTAAGAGCGACTCGTGGGAACGATTACTATTTAACGATCACCGAGAGCCGCAAGCGTTTTGATGATAATGGTTATGACAGGCACAAGATTTTTCTTTATAAGGAAGATTTTAATAAGTTTATAAAAGCACTGGGAGAAGCTGTTGATTACGTTAAGACTGACCTGATGCCTGATTTTGATTTCGATGCTTTTAATCATGAATATCCTGAGGCTGTTGAAGAAGCTGTTGCCGGAACAGAAACGCAATCCCTTCCTGAAACAGAAGTAGCAGAAGTAGAAACACCTGAAGTTGAAGCTGTGGCCCCGGCTACTACTTCTGAAGAAGTCGATAAATGGTAATAATCCCCCTAAATAATTAAAAGTCTTCCGCCAGGAAGACTTTTTCTGTTTGCAACCGTATATTTTATAACGTGGATCGGAAATCCCTGATTATGAAAAAAATTATTTTTTGTTTAGTGTCCGTGGTGGCGATGAGTATTCCTTTTTCAGGTTTCAGCCAGTTAACAGAATTATCATTGGATGAAAAGATCGCAAAAGCAATGGTAATTGCTGAAGGCACTGTTATCAGCCAGCAATCATTCTGGAATCAGCAGCACACCATGATCTTTACCAGCAACGTGATAAGGGTTTCTTTATTGATGAAGGGAAATCTTCCTGCCGCAGAAATTCAGGTCATTACACAAGGGGGAAGTGTTGATAACTTCGCAATCACTACTGATCATCTTTTAGAAATGTACCAGGGAGAAACAGGCGTTTTTTTTCTTGTCCCATGGAATTTTCCTTTACAACTACCCGGTCGCTTACCAGCGTACGATGTATACGCAAGTCAGCAGGGATTGTATTTATATGCAGGTTCGTCAGCAGTGTCGCCTTTTGAAAGCAGGACGATTGCAAATTTGCAAGATTACATAAAGGCAAAAACGGGCCGGCCTTTTATCAATATTGATCCCGCTGCGAAAGAAAATCCTGCCGTACAGGCAAGGCTATTTGGGACCATTGCTTCTTTTTCGCCTCAAACAGTAACCGGAGGTACTTTAAATGATCCTCCCAATAATATATTAACTATTAATGGAAATGGTTTTGGACAAACGCCTGCCGCAGGCGCGGCGGTATTATTTAAGAATGCTGATAACAGTGTACCACAACCACTTTACCCTGTCCCCTTTAATTCTCCTTATATCATTTCATGGACAGATCAGCAAATCAAAATCCGGGTTCCTGATAAAGCCGGAACTGGCCCCTTTGCAGTTGTGAGGGTACCGGGCGACACCACCTATTCACCTACCAACCTGGACGTTTTTTATAGTGTACAAAATGCAATATTCAATATTAACGGAGCCATTGTGCTTAGGGAACCACGGTTAATGTACACAAACTCACATGGAGGTTATTCAGTTTTTTACAGTACAGGTACAAGTGGTGGTGGAAGAGATATCAGTACCGCTCCAGAAAAACAAACTTTCCAGCGGGCATTAACAACATGGAAAGAGGCAGTTGGCTTTAATGCTTTTGAGGAAGGGAATACAACCGTACAGCAGGTAAATGTAAATGATCAGATGAATGTCGTAATGTTTGATAATAATAATACAGGCCAACCACCTTTGCCTTCAGGTACCTTAGCCGTAACATACAGTGGCTTTTCGATGTGCAGCAATGTTACGTTTGAAGCACAAAAAGTAGGTTTTGATATTGTGATAAGGAATAATGGGGTTTCCCAGGGAAATACAAGTTTCACTACAGGCCCTTGTTTTCCGCCGACTACTGAAGTTGACCTTGAAACAGTTATTCTGCATGAATTAGGACATGCTGTGAATCTCGGACACATTGTTGATAATTTTCAAACCAGTAATAATACGTTTCAAACGGTGAATCCTGCTAAGCTGATGAATTTTGCTGTTCTGGCTTATGTAACCCGAAGGTCGCTTGATCAGTCAGCCTACCAGGGCGGCTTATATTGTGTTACTCCGCTAAAATTGAACTACGGTTCATGCAGTTTATCATCCGTTGAAATGGTACCATTACCACGCATTAACCCACCCAATGATGAATGCCCCTTAACATTCGCACCAACGGCAACGGCACAGGGAAGCAGCCTGGTGATTGACCTTGTACATACTACCAGCAATAAATCAAAAGATCCCCAATATACCGCCGTTACCTGCACAAATGCCGGTACGCAGGTTACCAACAATGCATATGAGGTGATCAAGACAGCGACCAATTCCGGGGGTTCCCTTGATATCACCATCTCTAATTACCAGACATTTCCCGCAGACCAACAAAGCTGTGCAGAGGAAGGAGTGAGGCTGGCTGTTTATGCAGTTAATTCCTGTCCTTCAGGCCAAAATTACCCTGCACCGATAGTTTGCCGAACGTTTACAGGAAATGGGCCCGTAACAACAATTACCGGGCTTCAAAGCAACACAACTTATTTGCTTTATTTTGATGGTTTACGGAACACAAAAGCGGCTTTTCTCGCTAAGTTATCAGGAAGCGCATTAACCGCTAGTAATACACAGCCGCAACCTGCTATTATTTATCCTAATCCTGCTTCGAGCCAGGTAAATGTTCAATTAAAAGAGTTTACGAACGGAGCGTACAATCTTGCTTTGTTTGATGAACGGGGAAGACTGGTTTATTCCTCGGTTTATAATGTAACCGTTCTTTCATCCAACCTGAAAGTGCCATTACGCGGCCTTGCAAGCGGGGTATATCACCTGCGCTTAACTGATCCCGCAGGTACGATTGTGATCAAAAATAAAATAGTGAAAATTTCGAGATGAGGAGGAATGAGAAATGAGGGATGAGTAATCAGTAATGAGTGTAAAAAAATGAGAAATGAGTGATAAGTAATGAATACGATTTATAAATACAATCGGCCTCCTAAAGCATCTCTCATTACTGATACTGATTGCTGATTACTCATCCCTCATTTCTCATTTTTTTATATGCATTAATCAACCCATTCGTTGAGGAATCATGAGAAGCTACGGGTTTATCATTTTCTAATTCAGGAAGAATACTACTGGCTAATTGCTTTCCTAATTCTACGCCCCACTGATCGAAGCTGAAGATATTCCAGATCACCCCCTGAACAAAAATTTTATGCTCATATAAAGCAATAAGGGTTCCCAGGGTTTTGGGATCTATTTCTTTTACCAGTATTGAGTTCGTAGGCCTGTTACCTTCGAAAACTTTAAAGGGTAATAGTTTTTTTATTTCATCGTCATTTAATCCTGATGCGGCGAGTTCCTGTTTTACTTTCTCCGCGTGTTTACCACGCATCAAAGCTTCCGTTTGCGCAAAGAAATTGCTCAGGAGTTTTACATGATGATCGCCGATCTTATTATGAGAAACGGCGGGTGCAATAAAATCGCATGGAATTAATAAAGTTCCCTGGTGGATGAGTTGATAAAATGCATGCTGACCATTCGTTCCAGGCTCCCCCCAGATAACAGGACCGGTTGAATAACTTACCTGGTTACCATTGCGATCTGCACTCTTACCATTACTTTCCATATTTCCCTGCTGAAAATAAGCTGCAAAACGGTGCATGTATTGATCATAAGGAAGTATGGCCTCACTTTGCGAACCATAAAAGTTGGTATACCAGATTCCGATCAGCGCCATTAACACCGGGATATTTTTAGCAAAAGATTCTTTTCTGAAATGGTGGTCAGCTTCATAAGCCCCTTTTAAAAGCAATTCAAAGTTTTCATAGCCGATCGTTAATGCTATTGATAAACCAATGGCGCTCCATAAAGAATATCTTCCGCCAACCCAATCCCAGAAAACAAACATATTCGCCGGATCAATTCCAAAATTCTTTACATCTTTTTCGTTGGTGCTGAGTGCAGCAAAATGTTTGGCGATATGTTTTTCATCTTTTGCTTTTTCCAGAAACCAATCCCGGGCAGTGTGCGCATTGGTCATCGTTTCCTGCGTGGTAAAAGTTTTTGAAGCGATGAGAAAAAGGGTTTCTTCAGGATTTACTTTTTTTAATGTTTCAATGATATGAGTACCATCAACATTACTTACAAAATGTGCTTCAATATTGTTCTTCCAGTAAGGTTTCAGCGCTTCCGTTACCATCACAGGGCCCAGGTCGCTTCCGCCAATTCCAATATTTACAATGTATTTTATCGGTTTGCCTGTATAACCCTTCCATTCACCATTATGTATTTTTTCACAAAAAGCACGCATCTGTTTTTGCACCGCATTTATTTCAGGCATTAAATTTTTACCATTCAATTTTACTGGTCTGCCTGAAAAATTTCGCAGTGCGGTATGAAGCACAGCCCGCTTTTCAGTTTCATTAATGAGTTCGCCATCGAACATGTCTTCAATCGCTTCCTTCAATTCACAATCTTCTGCAAGCTGCAGCAGCAGCTGAATGGTTTTATTGGTGATGATGTTTTTTGAATAATCGAAAAGAATATCATTCAGACAAAGAGAAAATTTTGAAAAGCGCTCTTCATCCTGCTCAAACAAATATTGCATTTGCATTCGCTGCATTTCTTCTTCGTAATGTTTTCTCAGTAAGAACCATGCTTGTGTACTGGTAGGATTAACGCGTGGTAACATAAATTCCTTTTGCTAAAGTTTATTCAATACGGTTACTGTTTCTTCAATCATTGCAGGCATAATATCAAGATGAACAACGATTCTTACCTGCGTCGCTGAAATAGCAATAGCAAGAATATCATTTTCTTTCAGCCTGGCTGATAATTCTTTCGCTGTAAATCTTCCCTTCACTTCAAAAATGATAATGTTGGTCTCAACAGGAAGTATTGACCCAACAAAATCACGTTGAGCCAAACAACTTGCCAGAATGGTTGCATGCTGATGGTCTTCTTTTAATCTTTCTACATTGTTTTGCAGTGCATACAATCCGCCGGCAGCAATAATTCCCGCCTGTCTCATTCCTCCTCCAAATATTTTACGGTAACGTTTTGCTTTTTTAATGAATTCTTTTGTTCCGAGTAAAACACTTCCAACAGGTGCGCCTAAACCTTTACTCAGGCAAATTGAAATGCTGTCAAATAATCTTCCGTAATCTTCAGGTTTTTCCTCTTTAACAACCAGTGCATTGAAAAGGCGGGCGCCATCAAGATGAAAAGAAAGGTTATTCGCATCGCACACTTCCCTGATGGCTTTCATGTCACTAAAATCATAGCAGCTTCCACCGCCGCGGTTAGCCGTATTTTCGAGCGATACCAGCCGGGAATATGCTTTATGCACATCATCCCTGTTATTTATTGAAGCTTCTACCTGGCTGGCGGTAATTCTTCCACGGTCGCCGTGTAATAACCTTACGGAACAGCCGGAATTAAATCCTATTCCTCCTCCTTCATACTGGTAAATATGAGAAAGTTCATCACAAATAATCTCATCCCCGGGCTGGGTATGGCATTTAATAGCGATCTGGTTAGTCATGGTTCCGCTGGGGCAATACAGCCCGGCTTCGATTTTAAAAAGATCGGCGGTATAGCTTTCCAGCTCGTTAACGGTGGGGTCTTCATTAAAAACATCGTCTCCCACCGGAGCATCAAACATAAACCTCAGCATACCCGGACTGGGGCGGGTAACGGTATCAGAACGGTAGTCTATCATAAGGCTGCGAAGATAAAATGAGCGGGTTAAAATCCCGTAATCTGTTTAAAAACAGCCAAATTGTGGGTTTTATGGCAATATTATTCCCCAACAGGCGTCTTTTTTCCACAGACTAGCATAATTTCTGCGGGATAATAAGTAATTTTGCGCCTGATTTTTTACATTACGGCAACTTTAACTGTTTTTATGTAAGATTCGTTAAAGATCGGGTGTCTAATCAGTGTTCTCTCATTTAAACAAGCAATCCAATTATGAGGCAGCTCAAAATTGCCACACAGATCACCAACCGTGACTCGCAAGCAGTAGAAAAGTATCTCCAGGAAATCTCCAAGATTCCGATGATCACTCCCGAAGAGGAAACAACACTGGCTCAGCGAATTAAGATGGGTGATCAAAGAGCGTTAGACAAATTAGTGCAAGCCAACCTTAGATTCGTGGTATCTGTTGCTAAGCAGTACCAGCACCAGGGGCTATCTCTTAGCGATCTCATCAACGAGGGTAACCTCGGTTTGATCAAAGCAGCCCAACGTTTCGATGAAACAAAGGGTTTTAAGTTCATTTCATACGCCGTATGGTGGATTCGCCAATCCATTCTGCAAGCGTTGGCAGAGCAGGGCAGATTAGTCCGCTTGCCTCAAAACAAAATTGGCACCTACAACAAGGCTAACAAAGCGTACATGGCTTTCGAACAGGAACATGAGCGTGAACCTTCAACAGAAGAGTTAGCCGACATCCTGGAAATGTCTGAGACAGAGATCAACAACATTTTCCAGAGCAATACCCGTCATACTTCACTGGATGCACCTGTGCATGAAGCTGAAGATGTAGCTATGGGTGATCTTTTGGAAGGAAGCGATGACACGGATGAAGATGTGATGAAAGATTCATTACGGGAAGAGATCAAACGTGTTTTAAAATCACTTTCACCAAGAGAAGCAGAAATTGTGAATGCTTATTTCGGCCTGGATGGAGAAAACGGTGTAACCATCGAGCAAATTGGACAGAAATACGACCTGACCAAAGAGCGCATCCGCCAGATCAAAGAAAGAGCTATCAAACGTTTACAAAAAGCCCGTTACAGTAATGCGTTAAAAGCGTATTTAGGTTAGCAACGGCTTTTGGTTGATATAAATGCCTCCTGTATGGGAGGCATTTGTGTTTGGGAAGAATATTCAATTTTCAATACTCAAAGTTCAATTCTCAATGCAAAGACCTTAATTATTAATTGAGAATTGAGAATTGAATATTGAGAATTTTGCCTGAATGATGAAGCAGGGTCGCTTCCATTCATTATTCATAATTCCTTGTTCCTTGCTCGATATTCTTTACTCCTTGTTCGATATTCATAACTTTGCACTTCATGAAAAAATGGGTTCTGATATTAAGCGGGGTTCTTCTCTTTGGATGCGAAAAGGATGCAGATATCTCCATTGATAAGCAAGAGCAGAAATTGGTGGTAGACGCGATTATAGAAAATCTGCAGGCACCAGTTGTTATTCTCACTAAATCAATTGGTTACTTAAATACAGTTCCCGCTGCTGAATATGCCAATAGCTTTGTTCACGGTGCGATTATTACGCTTTCTGATGGTAGTAAAACAATGACGCTGAAAGAGTATAGTTCAAAAATTGATTCAGTCAATAAGACCTGGTATTACACGATAGATTCCTCAAATCTTGTCAATGCTATTTTTGGAGCACAGGGAAAGACTTACCAGCTCCTGATCAAGACAGGGAACGATCAATATAATGCCTCCACAACAATACCTTTTCTTACCAAAAAGATGGATTCATTGTGGTGGAAAAAAGCGCCGCAAAACCCTGATTCAACCAAAGTAATTGTGATAAGCAGGGTAGCAGATCCTCCGGGACTGGGAAACTACATTCGTTATTTTACAAAAGTTAACATGGCACCATTTTTCCCCGGTTTAGCTTCCGTATACGACGACCAGTTAGTTGATGGAACCGTATATGATGTTCAGGTGGACCGTGGTTATGATAAAAATGAAAAGCTGAAACTCAGCAACGATGAATTTGGTTATTATAAAAGAGGAGACACGGTAACGGTTAAATTCACCAATATTGATAAAGCGACCTATGATTTTTGGAGAACATGGGAGTACAGTTATCAATCAAACGGTAACCCTTTTTCATCGCCCGGAAAAATATTAGGGAACATCAGTAATAACGCTTTAGGAAATTTTTCGGGATATGCGGTTCAATATAAGACGCTGATAATCCCGAAATGAAATAGTTTAACCGCAGAGACGTAAGGGCGCAGAGAAAAAATTGCGTTTTTGTGTCTCCGCAACAAAAAGATTTTAAGGTTCAATTCACCTATTGACAAAATGGCTATTGACTTATTAAAACATGTGAGGAAAAATAGCGGCTGTTAATTGACTACAATAATATTTTTGCGCACTAAACTCTTTATGGAATGTCGAATGATGCTGTAGAAAAGGTTCACTGTCTCATTATAGGTTCAGGCCCTGCGGGTTATACGGCGGCGATCTACGCTGCACGTGCCAATATGAAACCCGTGATGTACCAGGGAATTCAGCCTGGGGGGCAATTAACGATCACTACCGAAGTAGAAAATTACCCGGGTTTTCCGGATGGAATTCAGGGCCCGGAAATGATGATCCATTTTGAAAAACAAGCCGCCAGGATGGGAACCGATATCCGTTATGGCTTAGCATCAAAAGTAGATTTTACAGGTCCGGTACTTAAAGTATGGATCGACGAAGAAAAAGAGATACATGCAGACGCAGTAATT
>JAQBNK010000152.1 GCA_028288595.1 Chitinophagaceae bacterium | reverse complement strand
GGAAACCCTGCGACAACAGGATGCCCAGGAGAATAAGATGTATCAGGAAAAAGTGAACAAGGAAATAGAATAACGGAACTCTTCCATACACGAGCAGGATATTGGCAAACCGGCTTCTTACGCCTTCCGAAAACGCAAGAAGTAAAAACATAATACCAAGCGTAACTAAACAAAATACAAGTGACGGCGGATATTTCGTAACATTCATAAACGATAAAAATGTAAATACCTTATCCTTTTGAACTGACCACGGTACGAGATCGCCATAAACATTAATGAACCGAATAATGCAAAAAAGCAATAATGCACCACATCCGATTTTAATGAACAGGCTCTTCCTTTTCGTATCCGGTAATTCAAAAAATTTGCCTGATGCAAACCCCGCAAGCATGATCCCTAACCACGGAATGGGAGGGTAGGCCATAACAAATACTGACTTTGCAAACGGAATGGCGCCAGGTAAAAAGAAAAGAGATATTGTTTTTTTGAGCTGAGATGTTTCAGCAAATGGAATGAACGGGAAGAGGTTGTGACAAAAAATGATAAGCAATGCAAGGATGCCAAGTGTCTTCGCCGATATCCTGAGTAAAAATGAAAGAATAACAAAACCGAAACCGATTGTCGCAATTACTTCGAAAATAAATGTGTGAAAACCGAAATCAAAAAATAATGCAAAGTTGACAACGATGAATTCGAGTAATACCAGGTAAATACCGCGGGACAAAAGGAAGTTCCTGCTCTTTGCAAAATCATTTGTTCGTTTAAAAGACACGAAAGCGGATGTGCCTGCGAGAAAAACGAATGCGGGTGCACATAAATAAGTGATCCAGCGTGTGAAAAATAAGACAGGAGTCGTGGTGCTTAAATTGGTCGGGCTTTCTGTAATGGAATTCACATGTATTAAATCTCTTACATGGTCAAGCGCCATAATAACCATTACGAAGCCTCTTGTAAAATCTATGCTGTTAATTCGTTTCATTGTTATTGTATTAACGGGGTATAAGCCCCTGTATTGATTTTATTTTTGATGAACAGGGAATGTTTTTTCTGTAGGATAAAGGATCAGCGTATTCTTTATAGTAACCAGGTCGCCAATTTCGATTTTTTGTTCATCGGTCAGTTTTGATTCCATCGCTTTTATTTTGGTTTGATAAGTTAGTTCATCTTTATAAAAACTCACCTGCACCAGTAGATTTTTATCCTGGAAAACAGGAAGACCGGGAAAATCGTTGGTGGTCATTTCGCTTACCCAGAAAGAAGTGGTTTCAATACCGGCAGTGCTTAACAAACCAGTGTATTGTTTCTTCACAAACTCAATCAATTTATCGAGTTTAGTATTTGAGATATAGAAATCGATGACTGTGATACCTTCCTGTTTTTCAAACCAGTTAGTATTAAAACCCGGATCATTTCCAATTTCATTGTCACCGATAAATAATGGCTTCAAAAGATATACGTTATCGTTGTTGACTATCATTGAGTTGGCGGCAGTTCTGTTTTGCTTCCAGACATCACCATGATAAAATTCATTCAATGCTTTGTTTCTTGTAGCCATGTTATGAAAGCCGCGGATCCAGAAGAAATTATTGTCGGCGCCTTTCACTTTAAACACTCCCAACGGGAAACTTCCGGCTTCCTGTTGAGGAATTATAAAAGTTGATTCGAACAAATTTGTAAAGTTTTCTCTTTGCCCCGGTTTTAAAATGTAATTGCGCAACTCCAGCGCTTTTATATTTTGATCTGCGCTGAGATTTTGTTTACTCTTTGGATGTGATGCTGTTTGATTCATAATGGTTACCGTTTGGGAGAATACGATGAACGGGTAAATACCCGTTAACATCAAAGAAAGTGTATATTTTAAGATCGGCATTTTTGTTTGATTTGTTTAAAGCAATGCGCCTGATTCAAGGTGTCTTCACCCGGATAAAGCTATTGGCGCTCCCTTTATTTATCGCTTTAGATTTCATGTTTTTTCTGCCTGTTTGCCTTACTTTCAACGTAATTATGGCAAAAGAACTTCTTAATAAAGGTTTAGACGGTTTCCACTGGAAAATCATCCAGGAATTGCAAATGAATGCCCGCATTACAGTTGTTGAAATTGGAAAAAGAATCGGTTTGTCCGCACCGGCTGTTGCTGAACGTATTAAAAAACTGGAAGAGGAGGGTTATATCAAAGGTTACAGGACAATAGTAGATTACGATAAGCTGGGACTGAGTGTGCCTGTCTTCATTCATTATAAAGCGACTAAAATCTCGCATGCAGACATGATCAAAATGGTAGATCAAATGCCGGAAGTAGTAGAGTGGTACGGGATTACCGGAGCGCATTGTTCTATGCTGAAAGTAATTGTGGCTTCTACCAAAGAACTGGAGAATGTGATAGAAAAATTGCAGGAATTTGGAGAGACGAGTACGTCGATTATCTTGTCCGGTAATTCGGCGCCGAAGATTATCAGGAAGAAATGAGAAATGAGTGATGAGGAATGAGTAATGATGATGAGTGATCGTAAACTGCGATCAAAAATCAGAAATGAATATTGCTTTACTGATTCCTTTCCTTTTCTATACTTTCGGTAAAATATCTCTGACACATGAAGAAGATCCTTTGTTTATTTCTTATCAGCCTTACACTTTTAGTGATCGCTCATGCGCAGGTGCTGCGTTCTCCTAATGGAAAATTGACGATGACGTTTGCCCTGCAGACCGGTGGCACACCAACATATACTTTAGCTTTTAAAGGAAAAGAAGTTGTGAAGCCGAGCAAGCTGGGACTTGAGCTAAAGAATGATAAACAATCCATGCTAGATGGTTTTGAGATGGGAAAAGTCGACAACACCACTCATGATGAAAACTGGAAACCGGTTTGGGGTGAAGTATCAACCATCCGTAATCACTATAACGAAATGGCGGTTACCATCCGCCAGGCAATATCAGACCGCATAGTGGTGATACGTTTTCGTTTGTTTGATGAGGGTCTCGGTTTTCGTTACGAATTCCCGGAACAAAAGAATCTTTCCTATTTTATTATTAAAGAAGAAAGAACGCAGTTTGCGATGGCCGGTAATCATACCGCTTTCTGGATAGCAGGTGATTATGATACACAGGAATATGATTATACCACGTCGAAACTTTCTGAAATAAGAGCACTGATGCCGAAAGCCATCACATCCAATGCATCACAAACACAATTTTCTCCCACCGGTGTTCAGACCTCATTAATGATGAAGACTGCAGATGGGATATATATCAACCTGCACGAGGCCGCCGTAATCAATTATGCGGCCATGAGCCTGAACCTGGATGATAAAGCAATGGTATTTCAATCCTGGCTCACGCCTGATGCGAATGGAGATAAGGGACATATGCAGGCCTCCTGCACTACACCGTGGCGCACCGTTATGGTAAGCGATGATGCACGTGATATCGTTGCATCAAAAATGATCTATAATTTGAATGAACCGAGTAAGATCAAAAATACTTCATGGATACATCCTGTAAAATATGTGGGTGTATGGTGGGAGATGATCACCGGTAAAAGTTCATGGGCATATACCAATGATCTTCCTTCTGTTCACGTGGGTATTACAGATTTTTCAAAAGCAAAACCGAACGGAACACATGGCGCCACTACTGCCAACGTAAAAAAATATATTGACTTTGCTGCCGCGAATGGATTCGATGCGGTACTCGTTGAAGGATGGAACCAGGGATGGGAAGACTGGTTCGGCCATGAAAAAGATTTTGTGTTTGATTTTGTTACGCCGTATCCTGATTTTGATTTGAAGGGCCTGAATAAGTATGCTCATTCAAAAGGCATCAAACTGATCATGCATCATGAGACATCGGGTTCTGTGCGTAATTATGAACGTCATATGGATTCTGCTTACAAATTGATGAAGCAATATGGTTATGACGCGGTGAAGAGTGGTTATGTTGGTAATATCGTTCCCGCAGGTGAATATCATTACAGCCAGTGGATCAATAATCATTATCTCTATGCGATTCAAAAAGCAGCGGAGTATCACATCATGGTGAATGCGCATGAAGCAGTGCGCCCAACAGGCATTGCCCGCACCTGGCCGAATATGATCGGTAATGAATCTGCAAGAGGAACAGAGTTCCAGGCTTTTGGCGGTTCTAAAGTGAACCACGTTACCATATTGCCTTTTACCCGTTTACTGGGCGGGCCGATGGATTATACACCGGGCATTTTTGAAATGGATATCAGTAAAATCAATCCTTCTAACAACTCGCATGTAAACAGTACGCTGGCGAATCAACTGGCGCTGTATGTTACAATGTATAGTCCTTTGCAAATGGCGGCTGATCTGCCGGAGAACTATAACCGCTTTAAAGATGCGTTCCAGTTTATTAAAGATGTAGCGATTGACTGGCAGGACAGTAAATACCTGGAAGCAGAACCCGGCGATTATCTCACCGTTGCACGAAAAGCAAAGAAAACGGGCCAGTGGTTTTTAGGAAGTGTAAATGGTTACGAGCAAAGAGTCTCTGATATCCCTCTCGACTTTTTAGATGCGGGTAAAACTTATACCGCGACTATTTATGCTGATGCGAAAGATGCGCATTATAAAACAAATCCCCAGGCTTATACTATTCGCAAAGTTGTAGTGAATAATAAGTCAAGACTCTCGCAGGTTTGTGCACCGGGTGGGGGATATGCGGTAAGTTTTGTTCAGAAATGATTCGGCAATTCAACTATTCAACAATTCGGCAATAACGTTGTTGAGTGCTGGCATTAAGTTGAACCGGTTGCGGAAGAAATTATTCAGGAAGATTGATAAAATGGCTTACGGGGATTTTCTTTCATCCGTGTTTCAATCTGTTCTGCTATCCATTGAAAGTATTCTGCGAGGAAAGGATCGGGAAGTTTTTCTCTCATGTCCAGAACAACTGGTTTATATTTTTCCCAGGTAGAGGTAACGAATGATCCCAGTGTTTTATCTACTAAGCTGATATCGATTAATTTATCCGCTAATAAAATTCCCAGCGTTTCCATTTGCTGCATAAGATTTATGAATCGCACACGGTCTTCCTGTTGCAGCAAGAGCCAGTCGGAATAAGCTTTTGGAAATTTAGTAATAGTTGTAAAAAGCATCATTTCTGCGAACTCTCTCGATTGAAAGTTGTTCAATGTTTCTACGGTCAGCCGTTCGCGACGATCCCTTTTGGTTGCATTAACTTCTGCAATTCCGAAAACAATGGCAACGATTAACGACAAAGTCAGCGCAAGGTTTGCCAGTACAGTAATAAACTCTGATGACATGGTTTAAATTAAATTTAGAAATAAAAATCAGCGCCGCTGAATTTGGCTGACTAACATTGAACAATTAATCTATGTAACAATATCCCCTTACCTGCGATAATCATCATCTGCCACGTGTTCCATCCATTCCACCACTTTACCATCCAGTTGTTCCTGCGTAGCAATATGCGTCATACCGGTAGTCGCTGTTGCGCCGTGCCAGTGTTTTTCATTGGGTGCAAACCAGACCACATCACCGGGATGTATCTCTTCAACCGGGCCGCCCTCACGTTGTACCCAGCCGCAACCTGCAGTAACAATTAATGTTTGTCCCAACGGGTGCGTGTGCCAAGCTGTTCTCGCACCCGGCTCGAATGTAACAACGGCGGCTGCTGCACGTCTCGCATCATTCGGCTGAAACAATGGATCTATCCGTACAGAACCAGTGAACCAATCCGCTGGTCCTTTACCGGAGGGCTGTGTACCTATTCTTATAATTTCCATAAGTATTTTTTTATGATGATTAAATAATCAATTTAAAATTCCTGTTTTGTGGGCCTGTATAATATTTCGTTGATGTCAATATTATCGGGCTGACTGATTGCAAAAGCAACTGCTCTTGCAAATGAATCGGCAGGGATCGCAATATCCTTGTAATACTTCTGCATATTTTCTGCTACATCCGGTTCGCTGATCGTGTTAGGCAATTCTGTATCTACGGCACCAGGCGAGATAATAGTAGTGCGCAGATTATAAGGTTTTACTTCCTGCCGCAACCCTTCTGATATTACTCTCACTGCATGTTTGGTAGCAGAATAAACTGCGCCGCCTGCACGAACTTTATGACCTGCAACAGAAGAAACATTAATGATGTGTCCGGATTTTTGATCTTTCATATAAGGAAGCGCTGCTGCGATGCCATACAATACGCCCTTTATGTTTACATCGATCATCTGGTTCCACTCATCGATCTTTAAACGATCCAGCGGTGATTGTGGCATGAGGCCCGCATTATTAATGATCACATCGATGCGCCCGTAATTTTTTACAGCAGCATTCACTAATGCCTTCACTTGCTCATGCTGTGTAACATCGGTTGAAATTGCAAGTGCTTTAGCTCCCTTGTCAGTCAATTCTTTTGCTAATGATTGAATCCGCTCAACACGTCTTGCACCTAATACAACGATTGCCCCTTGTGCAGAAAGATGTCTTGCTGCAGCTTCACCAAGACCGCTGCTGGCCCCGGTGATGACGATTACTTTTCCTTCAATGTTATTGTTCATATGATTTATTTAATTCGACAATTAGTAATGAGTAATGAATAATGAATAATGAATAATGAGAAACACCACTACAATGAACTGATCGTTTCCATTCTTTCTTCCTTTGGCACATCAACACTTCTTCTCATCAATTTTCTTCCTGATATAAAAACCACGAAAGCCGTCGCGGCGCAAAAAGTCATTACACCCGCCATTGGCAATGCCGTACGATTTTGTAACACACTGATGATAGCTGCTGCACATGCACCGACCGTCATTTGAATGGCGCCGATTAGCGCAGAAGCATTACCTGCATTATGCCCTAAAGGCGCTAATGCCAGTGCGGTGGCGTTAGGAAAAATAAATCCCTGGCAGGCAAGAAAAGTAAATGCGAGAAACACGGTGAGATATAAATTACTTACGCCGGATATAGTTAGACAAACAAACGTGATCCCGATAATACTTTGGCAGAGCGATGCTATTTTAATGATGCGTTCGCTGCTATAATATTTTAGTGCGATGTTATTAACCTGGCTGGCGCCGATAAGACCCATGGCTATAATGGCGAATATCCATCCGAACTGCGATTCGCTTACTTTAAAGAGTTCCATAAATACATAAGGCGCACCACCGATATAAGCGTAAAGGCCTGCGTAAGAAATGGCGCCTGTTAAAGCAAAAGTGAGAAAGTGAGAATGCTTCAGAACCGATGCGAAGTTGCGAAGTATAGGGGCGGGCCTTAATGAAAAATTGGGATCAGGTTGTTTGCTTTCAGGCAGAAAAAAATAAGTACCCAATAGAATAATGAGCACAACAAAAATAAGCACAGCAAAAACATAGCGCCATCCGAATGCGGCCGTAATATAACCGCCAAGTGTAGGCGCTATGATGGGTGAAACCGATACTACCAGCATCAGCATAGAAAATACTTTTGCATTTTGTTTTACATCAAAAAGGTCTCTCACCATTGCTCGGGCTGCTACCATTCCTGCACATCCACCGGTTGCCTGCAAGAGCCGGAGAACAATTAATACATTCACCGACTCTGCAAAGGCGCATCCAACCGATGCAAGAAAGTAAAGGCAGAGCCCGGCGTATAAAGGCGGCTTTCTACCGTACCGTTCCAGCAGCGGACCGTATAATAATTGTCCCGCAGAAATGCCGATAAAAAAACTGGAAAGCGAAAGGGTGATGTCAGAAATATCAGCGTGTAAACTCTTTGCAATTGCAGGAAATGCAGGGAGATACATGTCTATCGACAACGGACCGATAGCTGTAAGCAGCCCCATTATGATAATGATGAAAGTTTTATTGGTGGTGTTTGCCATAAAGCCGTAGTACTGCAAATTAAAATCCGAATCTTAAGAGAACAAGTTAATCAAGAGTCCGGTTTGTTAATACCAAGATTTTCACGAGCATATTTTTCGGGGGACTGGATTAGTGTTGCGATAAAAGTTGCCAGGCTTTTCTGAGAAATGACTGAACCTTTTTCCGGCTCATCTTTTCTTGTTATTTCATAATCCACTTCGTCTGTATTGCTAAACCACGTTGGCCTTAAGATCGTATACTCGAAGCTTGATGCTTCTATTACATCAGCAGCTTTACGGTATGGAATCAGTACCGGCTTAACAGGTAAATTATAAATTCCTATTGAGCTGATGAAGATGATCTTTTTAACACCCGTTTCTTTCATTGAGTGTACAATGTTCTTTGCCATCGCTTCAAGATCGCCTGCAAGATTTGCATAGATGATGTCTTGTTCTTGCAGCGCTTGTTTGAGTTGATCATAATCGAGAACATCACCTTCAATAATTCTGGCTTTGGAAACATCATTATTTCTTATCCTGCTTTTATTTCGCAAGAATAAGGTTAAGCTGATATCATCTTTATTTATTAAAATATCAATCACGTGCTTTGCTATATTACCGCTTGCACCGAGTATAATTACATTTTTCACAGTAATGATTTTAGCGGTCCACTCTTTTCTGCAAATGAGCCGGGTAACGATCGCCCTGCACTTCAATGTTTGAAACCGCGGTATTTATTTCCTTCAGGTCATCATCTGTAAGCGTGATTGCTGCTGCGCCAATATTCTCCTGCAGCCTGTTCAATTTTGTAGTACCGGGTATAGGAACGATCCAGCGCTTTTGTGCGAGCAGCCAGGCCAATGCTATCTGAGCAGATGTTGCGTTTCTTTCCTGTGCGATCTTTCCGAGCAGATCAACCAAAGCCTGGTTAGTCTTTCGGTTTTCTTCACTAAAACGCGGAACTACATTTCGGAAATCGGCACTGTCGAATTTTGTGTTTGCGTCAATGGCGCCGGTAAGAAAACCTTTACCAAGCGGACTGAAAGGAACGAAACCGATTCCGAGTTCTTCAAGCGTCGGTATGATTTCTTTCTCCGGTTCTCTCCACCATAAAGAGTATTCACTTTGAAGTGCAGTAACAGGTTGTACGGCATGTGCACGTCGAATAGTTTGTGCGCCTGCTTCAGAAAGGCCAAAGTGTTTCACTTTACCTTCCTGTATCAACTCTTTCACGGCTCCGGCTACATCTTCAATCGGAACACCAGGATCAACACGATGCTGGTAAAATAAATCGATCACATCAGTCTTCAATCTTTTCAGCGCGGCTTCGGCAACCGCCTTAATATGTTCGGGGCGACTATCCATTCCTGACTGTCCGGCTTCAGCATTAAACTTAAAACCAAACTTGGTAGCAATTACGACTTCGCTACGAAAAGGAGCAAGTGCTTCACCCAGTAATTCTTCATTGATGTAAGGTCCGTAAGCTTCTGCCGTATCGAAAAATGTAACGCCGAGTTCAACGGCTGAACGGAGGAGTTGAATCATTTGCTGCTTGTCATGTGCAGGCCCGTAACCGTAGCTCATGCCCATGCAGCTAAGACCAAGTGCAGATACTTCGAGGTTACTATTACCAAGTTTTCGTTTTTGAATGGTGTGTTTCATACTATTAGTTTAATGCAACACAAAGGTCGGCACATGCGATAGACGAAACCAGCAAAAACCAAACAAGAGTTTACGAAATTCAAACATTTCTGAACTTCAGCGGACTGATCTGAATATGTTTTTTGAAGAAGTTGTTGAAGTGGCTCACTTCAGTAAAACCTAAAGCGTAGGCTATTTCAGAAACGGTCCAGGGGCTGTGTTTCAGCAGCACCTTTGCTTCCTGCAGTATACGCTCTGAAATTAATTGAGAAGTCGTTTTATCGGTTGTTTCTTTCAGTGCTTTATTTAAATGATTGACATGCACATTTAGTTGCTTCGCAAAATCTGACGCCGAGCGCAGAATGACCGTATGGTGGTTGTCATCAATAGGAAACTGGCGTTCTAATAGTTCTAAAAACATAGTTGATATCCTTTGCGAAGCATGAATTGGTTGTTTTTCGAAATTTGCAGAGGGCTGCATCTTCAAAGCAAAATGTATCAGCTCGAATACAAGCGTTCTTAATACATCATATTTATGGATGTAATCAGAATTGATCTCTCCCATCATCCGCTCAAATATCGGTTGCGCTTTACTTACCTGTTCATCGGTTAACTCGAATATGTGTGTTCCTTCGGGTTGAAATACCGCATATTGATTTAAGTTTCCGTACTGGTGAAAAAAGTGCTGGTTGAATATGCAGAAGAATCCCTTTCGCACATTATCCAGGTGCTCCCATTTATAAGGAATATGCGGATTGGAAAATGATAGTGCCTGTTTTTAAACTTCAACCACTTTGTCCGCATAGTGTACTTTGCTGTTACCAATCACCAGCATGATCTTAAAGTAGTCTCTTCGTTTATAAGGGACAGGTTGCGCTTTATCACCTACAAAAGGATCTAATGTAAACACATTGAAGTGCCCGATCTCATTTTTAATATTGTCAGGCATCCAGTCGAACTTTCTTTTATAAAATTCTTCTATCGTTTCAACTTTATTCATTTGATCAAACTTATCAATCTAAGCAGGGCCAAATTCAACAAAAAAATCAGTACATCTTTTGAATGGGACCTGTATTTGAATATTAAATACAAATGAAGGCTATCTGGAAAGATATTCATAATGTGCTTCAAAGAAGTCATTACGATTTTCAAACAATTACCGCAGCCAGGGGTAGCGGATTAATAGCAATATAATGAGGCAAACAAAGCGTTTCCGCGGCATAAGGCATATAGCAAAAGCCGCTTTTAAATAAGCCCTTGGAAATGTTCAACATACATAAGTATAGCCTTCGTAAATATCCGCTTGGAATTGCCCGTCTGGCACGGTCTCTGAATTATTACTGGTATGATAAACAAAACAACTGAGAGGATACTGAAACTGTATCAGCAGTTTTTAAGGGAGTCAAAAAAATTTCTCCAGGTGATGGATCATGGAGGTACATCAGCCGAACTTAAGGCCGTGCGGCTGGAGCGGGAAACTATTGATAAACAAATAGACCGTTTAGAAAAGTCAGGAAGAAAATAAAGCCTGTGCGTGTTAATTAATATCTGTGGAATCCTGTTTATTTTTTATGCAATTATTTAATGCCATTGTTCTAAAATAGTCAAGCACCGGTTTGTTTACAGAATTAACAGGGGTTAAACTTAATACAGCACCGGAATCTCTTATTATGAAAGTAAAAGATTCACCGAGTTGTTTACCGGCATTCTTGTCCAGCAAAACGGCCCAGAAATAATAATTCAGGTTTCTTTTAGCGTAACTGATTTTTGCGAGGCAGGGTTTACCGTCGAAACTAAACTCCACAATTTCCATTTCTCTTGTTTTTGATTAAAGATGCATTGCTGCTGCAACGATATTTTATAAAATCCGGGAAGTAGAAGCCACCTGCGGTTAGTGGGTGCAGGGTTCAACAAACTTAGGACAGTAAACAAAAATCAATGGTATATAGCAGGTTAAAATCTCTTTAATATCAGGGAAGTTTTTCATGAGATTTAAATTTGTTGAATAAGATTCCTCTCTTTGAAGATTTGATCCAAGGCTCTATTAAACTTTTTTTGCATTTCCTGCTTCGGTCAAATAAATCCAAACTCTTTTTTTTGTAAGGCTTTCTTACAATTTATCATCACTTCATCAGGCAATGATACCAGCTCGTGTAAAGTTTTTTTTATAGCGGAGGGAAGAAAATAAGTTCGCACCAGCACTTAATGTTATTTCCCCGGTAAATATCGGACGGTAAATTTTTTGTATAAGCGGTAACATTTCGAAGCTTATGGCCGTTTAATTTCGTTTGTCCAAAACTTTTCTATCCTATGCGCAGATTGTTTGTCATTTTTTTTACTCTTCTAGCCAGTTTCTCGCTGCAGGCGCAGGTTTTACCTAAACAATTAAACGCAAAGAGAACAACCGCTACTATAAAGATCGACGGCAATATTGATGAAGCAGCCTGGAAGGAAGCGGTGCCGGCAAGCGATTTTTTTGAGTGGAGACCTAATGCGGGCAAGCACGAAGACGCCGCAAACAGGACCATCGTTTATTTACTTTATGATAATACCTCGATTTATATAGGTGGGTATTGTTATGAAAGAACAAGAGATAGCATTTCAAAAGAACTGGTAGGACGTGATTTAGTTGGCGTGAATGATTTTGTAGGTGTAATACTCGACTCTTATAATGACAAGATCAATGCCGTGGGCTTTTATGTTACGCCGTACGGGGAACAATTCGATGCTAAATATTCTAATTCGGATAATGGCGAAGATGCGTCCTGGAACGCGGTATGGGACAGTGAAGCAAAAGTGCATGCAGATGGCTGGAGCTTCGAGATGCGCATTCCATATTCTGCATTAAGGTTTTCTAACAGGGCAGATCAGACCTGGGGTTTAAATATTACCCGCCGCAGAAATAAAACAGGGCAGCAGTATATGTGGAACCCGGTTGATCCAAAAGTAAATGGTTTTATTAACCAGGAGGGATTATGGACCGGTATAGAAAAAATAGAAGCGCCGTTGCGTTTATCTTTTTCACCTTACCTGTCTGTGTATGCCAACCATTATCCTTATAATACCACGGGAGTAAAAAATTGGTCGTCGAGTGTGAATGGCGGCATGGACGTGAAATACGGGATAACAGAAGGATTTACTTTAGATATGACGTTGGTTCCTGATTTTGGGCAGGTACAAAGTGATAACCAGGTATTGAATCTTTCGCCTTTTGAAGTAAAATATAATGAGAACCGTTCCTTCTTCACCGAAGGCACTGAATTATTTAATAAGGGAAATCTTTTTTATTCACGCAGGATCGGGAGTCAGCCCATTCATTATTATGATGTACAGGATACATCTGCTGATCATATACACAAGGGCGAACATTTTATTACAAACCCTATCGAATCCAAACTCATTAATGCAACAAAGGTTTCGGGCAGAACAAAAAACGGTTTAGGCATCGGGTTCTTCAATGCCTTAACAAAGCCTATGTACGCAGTGGTTAAGGATGATAAAGGAAATTCAAGAAAGATCGAAACCAGCCCGCTTACTAATTATAATATCATGGTCCTGGACCAGACATTGAAAAATAATTCTGCGGTGTCTGTTATTAATACCAATGTAACAAGAAGCGGCAGCGAGCCTGATGCTAATGTAACCGCGGCGCTTTTTAACCTGAACAATAAAAAGAACACCTATAACTGGAACGGCAAATTTTCTGTGAGCCAGCTTACCCAGCCCGGCGTAAAAAATACAGCCGGATATTCGCATTCTCTTGGCTTTGCTAAAACCGGGGGGAGATGGAACTTTCAATTGCAGGAAGAACTGGTGGATAGCAAATACGACATCAACGACATGGGTATCTTATTCAATAATAATTATCTCGATCATTCTTTCTGGACAGGATACCGCTGGCTTAAACCGACTAACTGGTACAACAGGGTGCAGGTAAATATGAATGCTAATTACAGTGTGCTTTATAACAGGTTTCCGGGGCAGTTTACACAGGGTAAGTTTCAGCGTGCCAGTACTAATGTGAACGCAAATGCGCAATTAAAAAACCTTTGGTTCATTGGTGTGTTCTTAGGTTACGTGCCGGAGAGCAATGATTTTTATGAGCCGCACCAGGCAGGTTATGTTTTCAGTGGGCCCGTAAGAAAGCAATTCAGTGCCTGGTTCGAGACCAATGCCGCTAAAAAATATTATGCCAGTTTCAGTTATTTTGTAGGCATCCGTTCATTGTTCAACAGTCCGAATCACCAGTTTATTTTTTCTCACCGCTATCGTTTCAGCGATAAATTTTCTTTAACTCACGACCTGAATTATAATCCTACTACTAACGATGCAGGCTTTTACCAGAAATATTTTTCAAGCTCATCATTGCAGGATATTATTTTTTCAAGGAGGGATCTGAATACAGTTGAAAATATTTTAAGAGCGAAATATAATTTCAATTACAGATCAGGTGTTACGATAAGAGTAAGACACTACTGGAGTAAGGTAGAACCAAAACAACTTTATGACCTGGGAAGCAATGGCAGTCTATCGCCTACAAAGCATAGCGATGTAGCGATCAGGAACCAGAACTATAATATTTTTAACGTAGACGCTGTATATACCTGGCAGTTTGCCCCGGGCAGTTTTCTTAATGTTGTATGGAAAGATGAAAGCTTTGTTTCTGACGGACTTAACAGGGATAGCTATTTTACTAACCTGGACCATACACTGGCTTCACCCCAGAATAATAATTTATCAATCAAACTGATCTATTACCTGGATTACCTCAATTTTAAGAAAAGAGCAAAAAAATAAAACGGGTTATTTACATCCATTTTTAAAAAGAATAACCCTTGCCATGTCTATCAACTAAGTGTTGAAACATATGGCAAGGGTTAACAACCAGGTAATGTTTAAAAAAGGTTTAGAAGTCCGAAAGCTTCTTCAGGTCTCTCTCTTTCTTTTTTGCTTCACGATCCTGCGCCTGGGTTTCGCAGGTGCTTAATTCCTTCAATAAATTAGTATTAGAAATTCTGAAGTAGGAAAGAAATTGCTGGGCACATTTTGAATCCCTGTAGTCGGATAAGAAATTAGTGATCTTTATATCCGGGTCGTTGCTCTCGTACGTAGTTGTATAAGAAACTTCTTCTACTTCAAAACTTCCACGTGCCGCTGAGGCGCATTTTATCACTTTTGAATCTTTAAAGATATTACCCTTGCCATATTTAGTCTGGAATGCCTCAACGAATTCCATTTTAGGGCTCGATATCATAATGTCGACCAGCTTTTTCTTGTAAAACGTTAGTTCAAGGTCTGTAACTGTAATATCTGCTACCGTATATCTCGGTACTTTCAGAATAATGGCATCGGGACATTTTTTAAAGAAGCTTTCTGTCAGCGCATTTAAATATTTCGAGCTGTCGTATTGAAGCATTACTGCAACCTTAGGCTGGTACAGATCAGAGTAATCCATCTTCTTATTATTGCCCTCCCGAATATCTTTTAATTGCATGTCCTGAACAATCTGCTCATACGTTTTCCCAAGTTTGATAACACCAAAACCCAAAATACGATCCTGGGCATTAATTGAACTGAGAAGTAAAACGAAGAAGGCAAGTAATAAAGTTCTCATAATTTTTTTAAGCTTTTGATTTGATGGATGGGTTGCAGGTACGATTAGTTTTAATTGTTTTGAAGCTTCAACTATGCTGAAGTATGAATTTATTGGTGGTGATAGATATTGAAATTTTACAGTGATTTTTTTGTAAATCTTCCAGGAGTAATTTTCCTGCTTTACAATCACGGGATTGATCAGACTGTTCCATGGGTAGGGGGTTATGAGTACAAAATACAAATAAAATGTGCTAAACAAAAATGTCTTGGATAATTAGGCGGGGCTGGCCAAAAAATGTTGAGAAAATGTGCCCAACAATCTTTAGAGCGCTGAGCCAGCTTAAACTCTGTAATGATCTGGCTTCCATTCAGTAATTGATTTTTTTATTTCCCCGGCTGAAAGATTTTCTTCAGTAGCTTTTTTTGCCAGTGCCGGAAATTCGCCATCGCTGGCAAACCTCAGGGCAATTACCTGGGATACAGATAATTTTTGGGGAAGCGGGGTTCCGGTTAAAACAAAATACCTCAATGCCTCTTCTGACCTGATGGCCCTGTCTTGCGCAGTTAACGCAAAAGACCGGGTATAATAGTATAAAAGCATTATTACAATTGAAACCAATAATGGTGCAAGTGCATTATAGATCCAGTCTTTGTTTCCGTACTGGTGTATAGCATTCAATACAGCAAGAATAAAAATGGCAAGCACCGATAATAAGGTAAAACCATGATAGCCGGGAAGAAGGCGTGAATGATTAGAAAGGGTTTGTTGTTTTTTCATGTAATTATTTTGATAATTGTATGGCTGGTTTTACAAGAAATATATTGGATTAATTCCAACCTTTTCCAATTTATCTCTCTTATCTGTGTTAACTGTGTTTCCAGCGGCCTTCCATCTTGTACTATAAAACTAAAAAATATGAAGATTTTTTGCTTTTTGATTATAGCAATACTTATTCAATCTTATACCAGTTCCGGACAGGATTTACGAGCGGGGGTTAGCGTAACTGACCGTGCAAGTGGAAATACCTGGACCCCCGGCGACCCTGGTTACACAACTTACCGGGAGGATAAAAACTATGTCGTATTCAAACTCTGGAACGAAAGCGACCCGTTATCTGAATTAGAAAAAGAAGAGCTGAAAACTTTAAAGGACCAATTAGCGAAAAAGAATATTCCATTGGTTGTATATCAATGGAAATCAAAAGAGGATATAGAAAAATTGATGAAGGAATATGGAATTGGCGATGTGCATGTTTCCGTTGAAAATGGTTTATTAATTCAAAGCGAACCCATGTTAATACATAAGACTGTTTATTTAAAGGATGGGAACTCAGAGCAGTCAAAAATATTTTCTTTCAGCACAGACGCCAGGAAAGCGGTGCTGGTATTTGAAGGCAAATTCCCTTTAGAGTCGCCTAAGCCTGTTTGCTTATGTGCAGGTAAAAAATGTGAAGCACAATTTTTGAAGTTGTTTTTTAAGATCAGTATGATCAATTGATTGCCATTCTAAAAAAAATTATCTATGTCTCAGAACCTCTTTATAAAATATGCATTGGTGCTTTCCTGTTTTGCCTGTTCTCATTGTTTTGCTCAGGATAATCAAATTGCAGAGAAAAAAGAAAATACAGCTGTTTGCGTAAAGCAATTCGATCCTGCCTTTAATGGCGGATGGAACGGAAGCATAGTAAAGGACGGGGTGACAAAAAAAGTTTATTTATATACCTGGATCGATGGCTATACAACAAAAGCCTATCTCGATTTTCCTGAAGAGAAACTCTATAAAGTTCCATTGAACGTAACCTTTTCCGAGAATAATATTACGATCAATGTGATTGATCCGAAAGAAAGGAAAGTAATTGCTGACTTTATAGGCAGGTTGAAGGAAGGAGCATTTTCAGGGATATATTGCCCACGATATAAAAACTTAATGCAGGTTACCGATAAGGGTTTATTTAAATTTCAGAAAGAGGAAAAGTGAATGAATCATTTTTAATTAAAATTGTCAAGAGGCAATGTAATTGTGAAGACGGAGCCTTTGTTTAATTCACTTTTTACAGAAATTGTTCCACCCTGCCGATCGATAATCTGGCGGCATATATATAAGCCAAGCCCCAGCCCGGGAAACGGATTTGCTTTATGATCCGCGGCCTGGTAAAAACGCTCAAAAACATAAGGCTGTTGTTCCGGGCTTATTCCTATTCCGAAGTCTTCAATACTGCAAATCATTTTATCATTTTCCCGCGTGATATGTATGATAACTTTATCAGCCCCGGGAGAATATTTAATTGCATTAGAAACCAGGTTTCGGATTACCTGCTCGGTTCTTTCCCTGTCGTTATGAATGATTACTTCGCTTTTATTTTCGATGATAATTTGATGTTCGGGATAAATTCTTCCGATTTCTTCGGCAACATCTTTAACAAGTTCATTAAAACTAAAATCTGATATTCTGAATTGCAGTTTATTATTTTCTATCCGGGTAACATCTACAAGATCCTGAACAAGCGTGGTGAGACGGCTGATGTTTTCACTCATCTTTTTGATCATGCTATAAGATGTTTTATCTTCCAATGTGGCAAGCCGCTTCTCTACTATTTGCCCATATGCCTTGAGTGATGTGATGGGTGTTTTTAATTCGTGGCTGACGATAGAGATGAATTCATCCTTTTGTTTTTCCATATCTTTTCTCTGTGTAATATCCTGTATCGTCCCAAGCATTCTCTGGTGTTGTGATTCGGTTTCTGCCAGCGATTCACCAACTACATGCACCCACCGTATTTTCCCGCCGGGCAGTACTATCCTGAATTCAATATTTAGTTTACCTGAAAGCTGCGAAGCTGAAAAAACATCCTTTACTTTTTTCAGGTCATCTGGAAAAATATGGTTCCAGACATCATCTATCGTCCACTGATTAGAAGGTTCATTGTCACCAAATATTTCTGCATATTTCAGCGAGCGTTCTATGTTACCGGTAGTAAGATCCAGGTCCCATACGCCCTGATTGGAAGAAGCAATTGCAAGAGACAATCTTTGTTCACTTACTTGTAGTTGCTGTTTAATGATCACCTGGTTGGTAACCTCAATAGCTATTCCAATTACTCCAGTGATGGTTCCATCATTTTCACGAAAAGGTTCATACACAAAATTCACATACACGGTTTCAAGCTGTCCCTTTCGAACCAGGGGTACTGCGAGGCCTTCTCCTATAAAAGGTATACCTGTGTCTCTTACATTATCAAGCAGCTCTTCGAAACCCAGTCCCTTGGCATGTGTCAGAATTTCGAAGACCGGCTTATTAATCATTTCATCAAACGTACTTCCATACAGATCACATAAAGGCTGATTGATCAGTTCCACGCGGTATTCCGGGCCGAGGAATATTCCAATACCAACGGGGGCCTGCATGAAAATGGAATAAAGCTGTTCTCTTTGCCTGAGGAGTGCCTCTGCACTTTGCTTTTCTTTTTCACTAAGTTTAATGATCTCGGTCACATTCAATGGAGAATGGATGAGGAATTTAACATTGCCTGCATCGTCCATTACCGGTGTATTGCTGGTTGTCCAATACCTTTCTTCAAATTCCCCGGGTTTGCCCGGAACAGGAATATCATACCTGTAGTTATACATGGTATGGGCTTTTTTTGTACGAATAGCTTGCTCAAAAGAAAAAATAGTACGCTCAATATTTTTTGAATCATTGTCACTCGGGTTAGCAGGGAAAGCGCCGAATACAGGTTGCCCAAGGAGAAATTCCCGGGTGGTGTTAGTTGATAAATTGTAGGCTTCGTTTACGTCGATGATGGTATAATGAGGAGCATCAGTGGAAATTAAAAGCTTTGCTGCAGGGCTATGATAAAAAACTAGCTTGTAGTCTTCTGCGGAAACTACGATTGGTTTTTCCATACTTAAAAATAAATGCTTTACAACTTTATTAAAAATTTTTTGCCACCACAGATAACTGAATAGTATAAAAAATATAGAAAACCGAAAGGAGACGGGAGTGCGGCCGTTTCATCAATTACTTTCCTTTGTTGGATCAACCAAAAGATGTTCAATGTATTTATCCCAGGTCACTAATATTTTAGTTTTATAACGGTCTGTGCTTTCAGCGGATGACGAAGTGTCTTGCTTCAAAGATTGGTAAATAGTTTCCAGTTGCTGCCAGATTTCCATGTAGTTATCAGAGCCCGGAAAATCTAATTTTTCCCGTATATCACTCATGCATTCTAAAACAAGCATTCTTAGTTGAAGACTATTTGTATTGCTGGTATCGAAATCCCGGATGAGTTCCCTGAGTCTTATCCTCTCTTGCATTTATTTATTTTATTCTTACAAAAATTCCTTTAAAGGAATTAATTCGTGGCAGTTAATAAGCTGCAATGCAAAACTGTTTAATATTCAGTCCCGATTTTATTAATTGCGCCAAACCATTCATTTTTATCTACCAAAGCAGACGCTTGCTTTTGAAATTATGGTAACGAGAATTGTATTAGTTATTTCTTCTTCCACCACCGCCACCATTTCCTCCGCCATTATTGTTACGGTTGCCGCCACCATTACCAGGACGCATTTGATTTCCGTTTCGCTGTCCCTGCGGTCTCTTAAAACCGCTGCCTGCAAATTTTTGAAGTCTTAATGTAAATGACATGATGAAATATCGGCCGAGACGGTTATTCTGAATATCCGTAACAGTTGTACCATTTACTTCCCGGGAAATACCAGTATTCTGGTTGAACAGATCAAAGCCCTGTATCCTGGCCGTAGCCATATTGTTTTTTAAAAAACGACGTTCAATGTATAAATTAAGCAGCGTAGGATTTGTATTTACGGTACTTAAATAACCGGAGTTGATAATTTTCTGGAGATCGTATCCCAAGGTCCAGTCTTTTAAAAAATAATTTCTGCCATCGAGTCCAAGATTCAATGATCTTACTTCTGTACTGGTTGTTGAAGTTGGATACCGGGTGATGGTTTTATTAATAGTATAGTTCGCGGAAGCGCCTGCATCGATAATATTTTCAAAATCGAAGTTCAAACGCATGCCCGGTCTCACCACCCAGTTTTGTCCTTTATTTTTTTGATTATCAGTAAAAGAAATATTGTTGTCATAACTGGCAGATGTACTCACTGAAACGGTAAACTTCCTGTTGAAGAAAGGTTTCGAATAAGAAAAATTACCATTCAATCCATAAAATCCATTTGTATTGAGGTAAGTTGTTGTTCTGCCTGTACCGCGGGGATCATTTACCCTGCTGCTCACAATTTTATTTTGGGTCTGATCGAAAGAAAGGTTCGTAAATAATGAACTGCCTGTTAATATGCCCACTTTATTATACTGCAGGCTGAACCTGTTTGTAAATTCGGCATTGAGATCAGGATTACCGGTAACAATATTTTTCAGGTTTGAACTATCACTGACCGGCTGCAACTGTGCAAAATTCGGTTCCCTGCTTGATCCGCCATAGGTAACAGTAAATGAATGACTGCGTGCAAAATTATAAACAAAGCGTGCATTGGGTGCGATGTTGAAATCGCGGTTACTGGTCGTAATCTTTCTGCCAATATCAGTCCCCGAAAGATTGGAAGGTTGTGCAACCACTCCCAGGAGGAAATTGTATTTCGGTTTATTAGTGTGAAGTGATAACCCGATGCGGTTTGTTACAAACTGGTAATCATAATCATTACTCTGTTTAATATTTTTTATTTTCTCGCCGGTTTGCGGGTTAATATCGCTTACCTCTCTGTTGCTCTGTGTAGCCGACCTGTTCCACGCATAACTTACTTCAACTACGGAATACCTGCTAATGGGCTCAGTATACGAAGCCCGTACATTGCTTGCCGTATTTTTATTTGCATTATTGATTTGCTGGTTCTGTAAAGTTTGCGTTGTGAGCAGCGGAGATACAGTGGAATCAACATTGTAATAAGAGTTATCAGATGTCCTGTTTTGATCCCGTGCGGAATAATCTACTGAAGCGGTTAAACTAAAATTCCGTCCTCTTTTTTTGAACCGGTGATTATACAATAGATCCGACCCTCCTGCCGGTGTTGAAGAACTAGTTTGTGATTGACTTTTATTCAGTGTATAATATTTCGCCTTACTGATCTCAGAAATACTATTCCCTGCCGAAGATGAAGAAGCATAAGAAAAATAGGGTGTTAATTTCAGGTAATTGGATGTGTCTATTTTATATTCCAGGTTCCATGTGGCCCTGTGGTTTTCAGTTGCTGTATGATTAGCACTCACCCTGCTGGTGATTATTTTATTTAAAGGATTGAAATCCTGCTGAAAAGAATTACCTGTAGTGTTGTTATTCCTGCTGGTGTAACTGTAGCTGCCATAAGACGTTAATTTTTTACTCCAGCTATCGCGGTAGTTTAATCCCAGTGAACTTGCAAAAGTAGTTCCGTCCCCTCCGCTGCCACCTCTTTCTGCACTTCCGAAATTAGCGCCTCTTGCACCGCCACCGCGGCCGCCACCATTAAAATTAAATGTGTTTGCATTCGTATTGTTCAGAGAACCCAGTAAGGATATCTGGCGCTCTTCTTTGAAATTATTTGCAGAGATACGGGCAGTATAACGGCCTTCTGTTCCCGCGGCAACAGAACCATTCCCGAATGTTCCCCTGTTCTTTCCTTTTTGTACATTGATGTTCAGGATCTTTTCCGGTTCACCTTCTTTGATCCCGGTAAGGTTTGCACGGTCACCGTAGTCATCAATGATCTGGATATTATCAATAATATCTGCCGGCAGATTTTGTGTAGCTGTCTGTACATCACCCCCAAAATAATCCTTGCCATTTACCCTTACTCTTTTAACCTGTTTTCCCTGTGCGGTTACATTACCATCCTTATCAACCGTAACCCCCGGTAATTTTTTAATCACATCTTCTATCGGCGCACCTTCACGAACCTTGTAAGCACTCACCTTATATTCGATCGTATCTTCTTTTATCGTAATGGGGTTAGTACTCACTACAGTTACATCACTTAACTGGTTAGATGATATTTTTAATTTAATGGGATCGATAAGGAAAGCCTTTCCATTATTATTTCCGACCGTGAAAACCTGGACATAATTTTCAAAACCGATCATCGTAGTGCTTAATGTGAACTGGGTGAACTTAACTGAAGCAAAACGAAACACGCCAGAAGTATTAGTAGCCGTTGTTACACTGTCTTGTCCTGAAATTATTTTTACGTATACATCACGCAGGGGAGTGCCGGTTGTATCAGTAACACTTCCACTGATCGTTCTTAGCTGCTGCGCATAAGAGGAGACCGTAACTAAAATCACTGCTAAACAAAAGAGGAGATATCTCATAAACTATACTGGTGCGCAAAGTAATTTTTAGAAATAGTAAAAACCGCGGAAATGAGATAAATAGACGGTTTAATGCTATGAATCACCGGATAAGGCCGGTGATTGACCTGGTATGAAGCAGTCTTAGGATTTTCGGCAGATCAGGCCACAAAAAAATAGACGAGGGCAATAACAAGAATGATTAACAGAGAAATCAAAATAACGGGGCTGCTGATATAAACTCTTTTGCCTCCTCTTGACGTGTTTTGATTTTCATTAGCCATGAAGAAATGTTTTTAGAATAAGCGGTGTAATATTATTAAATCACTTCGAAATCAAACTGGTCCTTTACATATTCATTGTAAAATGTATTATATGTGGGAGCCGTCATAAAGGACATATAAATATTATGCGGAACTGCTTTGTACTTGTGAAGCTTATTATTGCTGAAGAGCACCTCCAGGATTTCTTTGCTCCTGTTATATCCGATTGAACTTATCATATCCGAGACAACCATTGTATGTTCAATAGCTAATGCTTTGGAAGAAGGAAACGTTTTGGTTATGGTCACCCCCGATTTCTGTTTGCGGGATAACCGGGGTTTTTTCTTTTCCATATGGGGGTGCGCATTTAAAAAACGGGCTATGCAATTGGTTATGCAATGTTAATACCTTCTGTAATTTTTAAACAACTAAATATCCACATCCCGGTCCGGAGGTGAAATTGCACCGGTGAACTTCTCTTTCCCGGTCCCGTCGCCTTCATTTTTGCGGATTATCACCATTTTATTATTACTTCACTGTATTATCCTTTTCTTTTTTTGAACCCATTCAATAAAATTGGAATGTTATGAATACTAAGGGCCCGGTAATAATTATTGAGGATGATGTAGATGACCAGGAGATACTTACAGAAGTATTTCAGAAACTAAACTATAATAACAAGATCATTTTTTTCTCTGACGGAGAGGAGGCATTGGATTTTTTAAACAGGACGGATACAATCCCCTTCCTGATCCTCTCTGATATTAACATGCCTAAACTGGACGGTTTTGCCTTAAGAAGCAAAATTCAGACAGATGCGCAGTTGCAAATTAAGTGTATACCTTATTTATTTTTTTCGACTGCCTCCAGCCAGAAAGCTGTAATTGATGCCTACAGTATGTCTGTTCAGGGATTTTTTATAAAGCAAAATACTATGGCTGAGCTAGAAAAAACGGTTAGTGTGATCATGGAATACTGGAAAAGATGTGTAGCACCCAATAATTTTTAGAAGGAGGTTGGCTAACGTGTTATAATAAAAGCCGCAAAAAAACTTTCGCGGCTTTTATTAAGTTGTGTGGATTGCCTGGTTTAATTATAATAACAGGATCAGCAATAAAATAATAATAATAATAGCTCCGACAGAAAGGTAAATTCCTCCACCGATTTTTTTCATTTCTTTTTTGATTGACCGCACCTCTTTTCTCAGTTCTTGTTTTTCTCCTGCAGATAAGGCCGACTTATCCATGTCTTTAATCTCGTATAACCTGTTGGTTAATGTCTGCGCTCTTTCTGTAGCAGCAGCATTTTCGGTAGTTGCAGGTCCTGCAACATCAGCTTTCATCTGGCTGAAACCAGTAATAACAGTAAACATTACCAGGGTGAACAAAAGAGTTAACTTTTTCATGTTTGATTTGTTTTAAAGTCTTCCCTGCGGAAGATTAAATGAATAAATAAAGGATTACCTAATGTGTAAGCAAAGAGACGTACAAAGATTGAGCCGCAAACCGGGTTGCTAAAATGTGCTGCTAAAAATTATTCCTGTATTGATTGAATAATTTCTTTCAGAAATTTATTTTCATCAATAGCATGCAGACCGAATCTAAGCACCACTAATTTTTTTGATGGTATGATATAAATATCCTGTCCTCCGTAACCATCAGCAAAAAACATATCGGGCGGCACGTCGGGATACAAACGTTTCGAAGGATCCTTTTTATCAAAGCCATTTAGCCAGAACTGGTAACCGTAAGTTTTTTGTTTATCAGCGGGGCAGGGTTGTATCGTTTCTTTTACCCAGTTGGCCGGAAGAATTTCTTCACCGTTCCAAATGCCATTGTTATAATAGAGCAAACCAAACCTGGCGAAGTCGCGGGCGGTTGCATAACTGTACGATGAACCGATGTATGTGCCTGAGGCATCCGGTTCAAGCAGCAATGAATACATATTTATTTTATGAAAGAGCGATTGATAGGGGAAGGCAGCATAGCTGTTTTCTCCAGTTGTATGCCTGATGATACGGCTGAGAATATTACTGTTGCCGCTTGAATAACTAAAGACAGTACCGGGTTTATATTTCAGAGGAAGGTTAGCAGTGAAGGCGGCCATATCTCCTTTTTTAAATAACATATTGGTTACTTCACTGGGACCGGTATAATCTTCTTTAAAATCCAAACCTGTTGTTTGCTGCAATAATTGTTTTAAAGTAATTTTTTCTTTTGCAGTGTTCTTCCATTCAGGGACAGGCGCAGGCGCACCAGGATCTAATTTTCTTTCTTTTACTAAAACGCCAATCAGTGCACCCGTTAAACTTTTGGAAATGGACCACCCAAGCATCACTGTATTTTTATTAAAACCGGGAGCATATTGTTCCGCGATAATCTTTCCATCATAAAGGATGAGTGCCGCCCGGGTATAAGCCGGTTTCCCGTTAGATGAAGCATGCATTACATTATCAATTGCTCTTTGTAATAAAGTTTTATTGATAGTGGCGGGAATGGAAATAATTATTTTGTCGCCCACCGGCCATGCTATACTATCACGATTATTATCTGGAATGGCGGGAATGCTAAAATGCTGTTTCCTTATTTCTTCTTCACTAAGATCATTGATCAATGTGCAACCGAGCCCTTTGCGGTAAATAGCTTTGCGTTTTGCCAAACCAAATACCGAACCGGTAACAGAAGAATCTTTCAGATCAACAATATAAGTTCCGAACGAAACCGGGAAATCGCCGAGGTCTTCTTTAAGAATATCCGCGGGCCGACGATGCTGTACAAAAAATGCAGAAGCCATATTCTTTGCACCATAACCGCTGATGATGGGGAATGCCAACCATGCATACCACACGCCAGCTATCAAAACCAAAAGCAGCAACACTAAAAAGAAGCGGGCAATAATTTTGCGCAATTTCATTTTTATGAATTATAAAATACAGGCAAAGTAATTTATACAAAATTGCGTAAGCGAACCTGGTTTAAATAAAAAAGCCGTTGACTTGCGCCACCGGCTAATTAACACAAGATCTTTTACAAGACCCTGCGATATGTTTAAGATTTTGCCTGTGCAAATTCCAGTTTCAGGTCAATGGTAATGTCTTTACCAACACTTGCACCACCTGCTTCAGTTAATGTGTTCCACTTTAAACCATAATCAAAGCGATTGATAACTGCTACTGCTTTAAATCCTGCTTTGGTGTTACCATATCCATCTTTACCTGTACCACCATAAGTAACATTAAATTTTACCGGCTTTGTTACATTACGGATGGTGAGGTTACCATACAAAGCATATTTATTTCCGGATAATTTTTTGAATGCTGTGCTTTTAAAGCTCATGTTAGGATATTGGGCAGCATTAAAAAAGTCATCAGACTTCAGGTGCTTATCCCGCATATCATTGTCGGTATTGATGCTATTAACATCAATATTGAAGTTAACTGCTGCATCAGAAAAGTCAGCTTTCTTTCCGCTCATATTTCCGTCAAATTTTTTAAAGCTGCCTTCTACTTCTGAAATCACCAGGTGGCTAACTGTGAAGCGTACATTTGAATGTATTGGATCTACGGTCCATTTTGTTTGTGCGAATAATGTGCTGCTCGTTAAGAGCAATACCGCGAATACTAAGTTTTTCATTTTGTGTTAATTAGTTTGAAATGAAAAGCAAAGCTAATCGAGTGATACCCCATGAGCCATTGAGATGAGATAAGAAATGGAGTTGATCTATATCAAGAAATTTTACCGGTGTCCGTAATTTTTCTGCGGATGCGGCTGAGCGTTTCGGGCGTTATGCCCAGGTAAGAAGCCATCATGTGCTGGGGTACACGTTCCGGGATTGTAGAGCAGGAGGTAAGTAATTGCTGGTATTTTTCTTCCGCGGTATGGCTGAGTGAACTAATCAATCTTCTTTGAGTTGCTATGAGGTTATTTTGTAAAAGCAAGCGAAAATAGCGTTCCAGTTTTGGTATTTTCTGCAGCATTTCTTCTTCTGCCTGTTTTGACAATAACAATAATTCGCAATCTTCCAGCGCCTCAATATGATAGATCGATGGTTCGCCTGTAAGAAAGCTAAACTGATCTGCAATCCACCAACCCTCAAAAGCAAATTGAATAATATGCTGCAGCCCTTTCTCGTCGATTGTATAAGAATATAGAATTCCTTTTTCCACGAAGGCTACATATTTGCAAACATCTCCTTCCTGGAGAAAGTATTGTTTTTTACGTAATTTTTTTGGTTGAAAAAATGAACTGCTTAATTGCTTTTCTTCTTCAGAAAGATTGATTTTATTATCAAAATTTGAAAACAACAGTTCGTACATCAGGCTGGTTTAATTATAATGCAAAAATAAACCAGCCCAACGTAAAGCCAACGAACAGTAGTCTTGCTGCAGTTAAAATACCGCAGATCGTAAAAAGAGTATTACGATTGTTTCACCAGTTGAATCTCGCAGTGAATCTTTATTTCATTGCTCACTACTACCTGGCCCGCTTCAGTAACTGCATCCCAGGTAAGTTTAAAATCTTTCCGGTTAATCTTTCCTTCTACAGTAAAGCCGGCTTTGGTTTGTCCGTAAGGATCAACTACAATTCCACCAAATTCTACTTTAACCGTTATTGGTTTGGTAACGTCCCTTATCGTAAGATCGCCATGCAGGCTCGCTTCATCACCATTTGCCTCATATTTTTTTCCAATGAAACTAAGCTGCGGATGTTTTTCTGCATTGAAGAAGTCGTCTGATTTAAGATGGGTGTCTCTCTGCTCGTTATCCGTGTTGATGGAATTAATATCTGCAGTGAAAACAATTTTAGAAGCCGTATTAAAATCGTCTGTTTCCGTTTCAACTTCAAGATCAAAAGTTTTAAAATAACCTGTTACGTTGGTTATCATCAGGTGCCGGATCCTGAATTGTATTTCTGAATGCGCCGGATCGATCTTCCATTTTATAGCCATATTTTTTAGAGCATTTACTCTCAAAAACGTTGCCTTTCAAAGCTCAGCAGGAAAATAAATCTTAAAAGATGCATATTACCAGGCAGCAATAAAGCACTGATACTGTGTACTGTAGCCACCTTAAAATACCCTTTAAATAAGTGTGGAGATTAATCATCGTTCCCCAATCCCAGTCTTATATAAAACCTTTGAAAAATGCGAAAAAATCTAATATTGCTGGTCCTTTGTTTGATCATTCCATTTGCTCTTTTTTCAGTTATCAACCTTAGACATACCAGTAAAAAACCGATTGGATCACAAGCGTCTGCAGCAGCAGCAACAGTAAGCAATAAAGCTATTGATTACACAGCTGTATACAAGAACCTTAATCTTGAGGCAGCCGGCCTTTCACAGGAAGCTTTTACTTATGCAATGAAAGGATATAATAACCTGTTAAATGAAGGAAAAATTAAGAACCAGGATTATATCACGATTGTTGACTTTAGCCAGGATTCAAGAAGCAAGCGTTTTTACCTGATCGATTTGAAGAATGGTAAGATCGTTATGAATACTTATGTTGCCCACGGTAGAAACAGTGGTCTTGATAAGACTGAAAAATTCTCTAACGTTCCTGAATCTGCTGAAAGTAGTCTTGGTTTTTATATTACCAAAAATGTTTACAGTGGTAAACACGGAGAGTCATTAAAAATTGCCGGACAGGAAGAAGGATTTAATGATAATGCTGAAGCAAGAGCGATCGTGGTACATGGTGCAGATTATGTAAATGCAGGTCGTGTTAACAGCGGTTATATGGGAAGAAGTTTAGGTTGCCCGGCTCTACCGGTAGGCCAAACTGCTGAAGCAATTAATTATATGAAAGGTGGTTCGGTTTTATTTCTTTATTCACCTGATGAAAATTACTTGCAGAATTCAAGTTTATTAAATTAAGCGCAATCATTATTCTATATACAAGCAGCCACCTGATGGCTGCTTTTTTTTGATCATTTCCTGCTCCCATAAATACAAACACTTAATGGGGGCATGGTAATATTTGCTCCTGAACCAACCAATGCAGGGAAGCGCAATATTTCTTCTTCGGCGCTTTCATTCCATTTAGCTTCTGTTGAATCAATTATTTTCTCCCATTCCTCACTAAATACAGGCATGCTGTATTGTAGCTCTTTTTCAGAAAGATTGAAGAGGCAGAGCAAATGTTCTTTGCCATCTGCTCTTTGCCTGTGAAGAATAAAGCCATCCTGTTTTAATGTGTATACTTTGATATTGTTTTTACAGAAATCCTGCATGATAAGGTTCGTTCGGCGAAATGTGATCAGTGCCTTATACCATTCCAGCATGGTTTTATATTTCCCTTGTTTTCTTTTTTCCCATTTCAGTTTGCATTTAGTGAAGGTCGCTTCATCAACAGGATCAGGGAAACTTTCGCTTGCTGTTTTAAACTTTTCAAATTCTTTTTCCCTCGATTTTTTTAGCCCTTCTATTAAGTTCTTATCTGAATAATTGCAGAAGAAAAAGAATCTTTCATCTTCAGCGTATTCTTCACCCATAAATAATAACGGAACATAAGGGGATAATAATAAAGCAGCGGCGGCGAGTTTTAATCTTTCGAAATTTACCAGCAGTGATAATCTTTCACCGCCAACACGATTGCCAACCTGGTCGTGGTTTAAATTAAATGCAATGAATTTATCACCCTGTATGCCGGCAGAAGAAGTGCCGTGTTTTCTTTTTCGAAAGTTCACAAATTCGCCGCTATGCACAAAGCCTTCGGTGTAAGCTTTTGCAAGCTGCTCCATCAATCCATAATCCGCGTAGCGGTCAATGCCTTTTCTGTCAAGTAAAACATACAGTGCATGATGAAAATCATCAAGCCATTGCGCATCGAAACCCAGGCCACCCGCTTCAGGAACTTTTATAACTTTCGGGCTGTTATAATCTGATTCGGCGGTCATATACAGTTTGCGGCCAAGTTGCTGTTCCAGCAATTTTATTCGCTCATACATCAGTTCCCAAATGTTCACGGCGCCATTATCAAAGATGGTATGTACCGCATCAAGTCGCAAACCGTCTATATGAAATTCGCTGAACCAGTAGAGGGTATTGTTACAAAAATATTCCCGCACACCATCGCTCCATTCTCCGTCGAAATTAAAACTCTTACCCCATGGTACCTGGTAACGGTCAGTGAAGTAAGGACCGAATTGTTCAAGATAATTTCCTTCAGGCCCCAGGTGATTATATACAACATCAAGAAAAATAGCAATGCCTTTTTGGTGACACGCATCCACCAGTTTTTTTAATCCTTCAGGGCCGCCATAAGAATGTTGAACCGCATAAGGATAAACTCCGTCGTATCCCCAGTTACGGGTTCCGGGGAATTGAGATACCGGCATCAGTTCAATCGCGTTAATGCCTGTTTCCACCAGATCATCCAGCAACGGAATAGCAGACTCAAAACTTCCTTCTTCACTAAAAGTTCCAACATGCAGTTCATATAAAACAATGTCACGAAAAGGAATGCCACGCCAGCTATTATCTGTCCAATTAAATTTATAATGATCTATTACTTCCGATGGTCCATGCACACCTTCGGGCTGATAAAAGGAAGCAGGATCAGGAAAATCTTTTTCTCCTTCAGGCATAAAAAAATAACGGCATCCGGGTGATACATCATTTAGTTCAACACTGAAATATCCATACTCACCGCAGGTCATTTCAATTTTTTTTTCTACAGGTGAAACGAGGTGTAAGAACATTTTTTCTTTTTCCGGCGCCCACACGGTGAAAATGCATTTATTATTTCCCAAAAAATTTGCTCCCGCGGTTTTCATTATAGAATTTTAAAATGCTTTTTTGTTTGTGTTTATTTTTTAGAAAGTCTTACAACAATGCCTTCATCTCCTCCAAGACTAATGGTCTCAGTAATTTCATTTCCTTCTAATTCAAGCGCCGTTGCAATTTCTATCCTGCCTTTTATTTCATAATTTTTGATAGTAAAATAACAAGGGCGGTGACTGAGGTTCAGCACAATTAAAAAGTTATCTGATGTCGCTGATTCCCGCAGGTAAGACATTACATGGTGGTCTGAATAAACAGGTTTATAATCACCCGTCATTAATGCCGGTTCTTTTTGTCTTAATTCTATGAGTCGTTTATAGAGAGACAACATAGAGTATGCATCATTTTTTTGAACGGCCACATTTTCTCTTGCATAATTTTTAGCGAGCCGTAACCATGGCTTGCTCACAGAAAACCCTGCATAGTTTCCATTATCCCATTGCATGGGTGTACGTGAAGGATCGCGGCTCAGGTTTTTATCCGGCATATTCAATCCCTGCGGATCCTGTACTTCTTCAAACGGAATGGGTACATCACGCATACCTATCTCATCGCCGTAATAAACGGTAGGCGTGCCACGCAGCGTGAGTAACAGCATCGCGGCAACTCTTGCCTGTTCCAAACCAACTCGGCTGGTGATGCGTGGCTGATCGTGATTTCCTAACACCCAGTTGGGCCACCCGCCTGCAGGTAATGCACCTTCGTACTGGTCCACGGCTGCAGCGATTTGTCTTGCATCCCACGGGAGTGCGAGCAGTTGAAAATTGAAAGGAAGATGAGCGCCTTTATTGTCGATGCCGTAATATGCCACGAGTTTATGCAGAGGCAGATAGATTTCTCCTATCATCATTCTTTCATCATAACTATCCAGTACGTCTCTCATTTTTCTTACAATCTCATGCACCTCCGGCTGATCAGTAGAATAAAAAGGAAGGAGTTGCTCATACGTTGCCATGTGTTGTTCATAAGACGGGTTCTGCGGATTATCCCTCAACTGTTCGTCTTTTATCATGTGCCACATAACATCCACCCTGAATCCATCCACGCCTTTAGCCAGCCAGAAACGCATTACATCAAGCATTGCTTTCTGCACTTCAGGATTGCGCCAGTTAAGGTCTGGTTGTTCTTTTAAAAAAGCATGGTAATAATATTGCCCTGTCGTCTCATCCCATTCCCATGCGCTTCCGCCAAAAACACTCAGCCAGTTATTAGGAACGGATCCACCGGGTCTTGCATCATGCCAGATGTACCAGTCACGTTTAGGATTATTTTTTGATGATTTTGATTCGAGAAACCAGGGATGCTGATCTGAGGTATGATTGGGGACGAGGTCCAGTATTAATTTCATTCCGCGGTTGTGCACTTCCTTAAGTAACACATCAAAATCTTCAAGCGTTCCAAACAGCGGATGGATATCCTGGTAATCAGAAATATCATATCCAAAATCTGCCATGGGTGATGAATACACAGGGGAGAGCCAGAGCGCTGTAATTCCCAGCCATTCAAGATAATCGAGCCGGTGGGCAATTCCTTTCAGATCGCCGATACCATCGTTATTACTATCCTGGAAAGAACGCGGATACACCTGGTAAATAACGCCTTCCTGCCACCATAGGTGCTTAGTTTTTCTTTCCATCTGAATATTTATCTATTACTGAAAGAGGTAATGTTAGCAGAATTTATACCAGCCATTAGCGGAAGCGATTTGTTTTATATCTGACTGCATTGTTATCAAACCAAATGAAATAATCTCCGAAACGGGATTTTATTTAGCCTGGATGGGAATTGTCCTCCCACATTTTCAGGCCCTATTTCCGTTTTATCATCTCAAATAGTCCAAAACAGTACCGGGCAGACGTTTATACACGAACAGAAAAGGTGGCATAGCATTTTCATTATTAATAAAAAAATGAAAATGACCGACGATCGTTTACAAGGAAAATCCCAAATAACAGATTCAGACAGGGAAGAAACAGAATCTGAAAAAATCATCCACAGGCATATTGATAATGAGCATGATGAGATTACTGAGGAAGATATCAATAACGTTAAGATTGAAAGTTCTGAAGCGGCTGCAGATAGCCGGAATGAAGAGCATGACAGCCTTAGCACAACGAACGAAAAACTGGACAATGAGCTGGACGAGCTTGATCGCCAGGCTAAAAAGAATCACCAGAAAGGACAGTCAACTCCCTGGGATGTAGTGGATTAAGAGATTAATTTACTGTTCTTCTCCGCTTCTGAAACGCCCAACTCCAGCGCTGCGAAGGACAACTGCGCCGCCGCGAAGAGTAACTGCAGCGATGCGAAGGGCAATTGCGCCGTCGCGAAGAGCAACTCCTGCCGTGCGAAAGGCAACACTTCTCATGCGAAGGGCAACTGTGGCGATGCGAAGAGCAACACTTCTCATGCGAAAGGCAACTGCGACGATGCGAAAGGCAACAACGGCATGCAGAAAATGAGTGATGAGTAATGAATGATGAGGGCTTAGTAAGCCAGGTTAGAGTAGTATAAATATTTTCCTTTCAGCCAGTTAAAAACGGCGAGCTCGCTTTTCATATCCGATGGCAATTCTTTAAGTATCAATTCTTCCAGGCGCCGGCCGTCATTAACAGACAATTTCCCGATCGATTCGCCGAAACAGTTTATTATAAATAAAATTTGCTCCCCGTTATTTTTATCAAAATAACGCCTGGCAGGATCGCCTGAAACGGACTTATTGTTTGCATCCGGAGACCAGTGATAAGAATCGCTTATAAGGTGTTGTTTTTGGAAGACCATATAATAATTTTTTAAGTTATTAATATCATCCTGCACGCAGAATGAACAACCTGTTTAAGCAAACCAAGTGGCCGGATAGTGGATTTTCTAGTACTAAGTGATTTTTAAAGGCGGGTGATTAAAATTACACTGCTTTCCTGAAAAAAGAGCATTAAAATCAATGCGTTTACTATATGCGGGGCTAATTTTAAAAAAAACCTTCAATGTTTACAACCCTTTTGCAATCTCATCCTCTTATTTAGGAACTAACTACTTGGAACAGGCACAGGATATATCAGAAGCGATTGTGAGAAAAGCACGTCTTGGCGATACAGAAGCCATGGGCTTACTCTATAAACAGTATTGCAAGGCAATGTTTAATATCTGTTTTCGTATGACAGGTAATCGTAATGACGCCGAAGATATTTTACAGGAAGCTTTTATAATTGCTTTCGATAAGCTTCACCAGCTAAAAGAAGAAAAGCAATTTGGAGGCTGGTTGAAAAGAATAGTGGTGAATGAATGTATACATCACAGTAAAAAAAGTTTTTACTGGGAAGACTGGGAAGAAAAAAATGAGGACACGTTTGCGGAGGATGAAATTGCCTGGTGGAAGACGGCAGATCTGCAGGTGATACACAATGAAATAAAGGCTTTACCAGGTGGCTGCCGGCAGATATTTAATCTTTATGTGCTGGAAAATTATAGTCACAGGGAAATTGCAGAATCGCTGGGAATTTCAGAATCAACAAGTAAAACACAATACCAGCGGGCCAGGAAATTATTGAGAGAAAGAATTACAAAGCAGATAGAAACCTATGGATGAATTTAAAAAACATATTCAGCAGCATGCAGGCGAAATGGATTTCGATGAACCCCGCGAAAGGGTTTGGGAAAACATTGCGGCCAGGTCATCAACTAAAAAAGCAAAGGTTGTTTCTTTCACAGCGTGGCGATATGCAGCCGCAGCATGTATACTTGTTTTAGCAGTAAGTGTTTGGTTTTTGATGCCAGGCAGGAAAGAAGAGTTGAAGCCTCAGCCAATGGCGGTTGTTAAAAAACAAATACCTGTTGCTCCAAAACAAATAACTGCAACTGAACCTGAAAAAGAAGTTACAGCACTACAGCATGAGAAGGTAAAGAAGGAAGAACAAAAAATATATGAACCCCGTGTGGAGGATCGTATTGCCAAAGCGGACACTAAACCAAAGAAAAAAATAAAAACAGCTTCGAAAGAAGATTCAAATAGTTTTTCTGTTGACAACCTGACAAATGGTTTTACGCAGGTA
Organism: Chitinophagaceae bacterium; assembly: GCA_028288595.1. Classification (GTDB taxonomy): domain Bacteria; phylum Bacteroidota; class Bacteroidia; order Chitinophagales; family Chitinophagaceae; genus JAQBNK01. The sequence goes on along the minus strand of JAQBNK010000152.1, from coordinate 83,445 downwards.
GTTAATATGCAGCTTGATAAAGTAAGAACTCTTCCTTTATATGGCGAGGGCCCTCAATATTTCAGTGCATTTAAAGAACAGTTCAAACAACTGGATAAAGATGAACTGGACCTGAAAAAGATGATCACCCGTGACGGCGTAACTGCAGAACGTTTACAAGACCTGGTGAACATCTTACAGCAAAAGATCACTTTATTAAAAGAGCTGCAAAACGAAATAAGTAAAACCAACAGTCATTTTAAACAAACACATCCCGCGGAAAAATCCGAAACCCATTTCATCAATATTTAAAAACTAACTCATCATGTATAAGAAGTTCCACCTGATCCTTGCTTTTTTAACAACCGCGATATTTTTACACGCACAGCAGGCTTCTACTATTTATTCATCAACAGTACCGCTTACAACAGTACCGGTAGAATCGATCAATGGCATATATCGTTCCGATACTACCTGGCCTAAGTACCAGCAAAGAACCATCGATCCAACCAAGCTTACGGAAAAAGAAATATCGAGAGAAGTGAACGCAGACAAAAGCGCATTTATTATAATCGATAATGAGAGCCGTACCATACAAGTGAAAAGCTGGGATCAGCCTAAAGTAAAGATCACTACATCTGTTTCTTTTGAAGGGAAGTCAGACCTCACAGACCAGCAATGGTTTGAGCGTTTAAATCTTTCGCTTGATAAAAACGGCAGCAGTGTAAAAGTAAAAACACGAATGACGGAGAGCAATGGCTTTGGTTACACATATGTTACCACAACCAGCGGAACGGTATTTACTTCAGGACAAACCGGTCTCGCTGTATTTGATGCGAGTGGAAATAATATCGGCACTGTTCCGGGAGGTAAAAGGGTAATAACAATTTATATTCCTAAAGACAGTAAGCTTGAAATTGAAAACAATTATGGATCCATTACACTAACGGGCAGGATCGATAATCTTGATCTTGTAACAAAGAGCGGTTCAGTGGATGCAGAAAATATTGGCAGGTTAAAACTGCGTTCGAATAATACCAAATTCGGTGCGGATGATATTGATGATGCTGAAGTTGAATTAAATACAGGCCGTTTTAAAGCTAATAATATCAACAAGCTGGATATAGACAGTAAATATGCAACTGTTGAAATTAATACGGTGAACAATGCCATCCTTCGCAGTTCTAACGATCAGTATGATATTGAAGAAGTGACTGACCTGAGAGGAAGAAAGAATTATGGTAACCTGCGTATCACCAGTTTAAAAAGATCACTTGACCTCGAAGGATCGAATGCAGATATTAAACTACGTAAGATCTCTGCAAATGCAGAGAGCATAAAGATCAATAATAAATATGCTGATCTGCGATTACCGGTAGATGATATTAAGAATTACAGTGTTAATCTGAACGGGTATTATAATACGGTTTATGCTCCTTTTGAGAGAAAGTTTATCGCTGATACTACATCCACTACAAATGTTATAAATAAACTGGGAACGCAAGGTTCAGCAGCATCTGGCGGAACAGCAGGCAGGCCTTCTTCATCAACAGTTTACGGGAGAGCGCCTGATACATGGGTTTCCGGCGAAAGTGTTACACTTAGCGGAGCAGTCTTAACAGCTTATGGAAGCAGAACAGAGCCAGCCCGTTCAACAGCAGAAGTGGGAGATGTAAAAGGAAAGCATACATCGTTTACAGTAGTATGTACATCGTGTACAATAGATTTTAAATAGTCTTGCAATAATCATAGGAGTGGGGTGGCGTATGCTGCCTCACATTTTTAAAGACCCTGTTAAATGAGCTTAGGGACTTAACAGGAAAGATGGTTACAAAACCAGTAGTTATTCTCACAACCGCACAAGTGCATTGTCGGTTACCGTGCCGGGTTTTTACCCGGCATTTTTATGAGGGACGATGAGTGATGAGAAATGAATAATGAGTAATGAGCGATCAGCCATCAATCCTACAGTGATGAGATAGAGATAAGGAAATTAATAATTATTGATCACTCATTACTCATTTCTCCTTCCCCAGGACGATATGTTCTTTCCGCATGTTTCAATACATCTTCTTTATAAAAAAATATGTCTTTAAAATTTCCGTTGATGTATCCTTCAGCCTGATCAGTAAAATGTTTGGAATTGGGATCGCTTGATTCGCCACCGGTCATGATCGTTTTTGCTTTTAATCTTTTTCCAAATTCGATGCAGGCGATAAAACTATTTCCTGATAAGCCATAACGTTTGCTGGTGTTAGTAAAGCGCCTGCTGATATAAGAAGGAATAGATCCGAATGTGGCAGGCCCTAATCCTACGGGTAAGCTTGTTTTTTTATCATCGAATGTTTCATTAATGCCACCATTACGTTGGTAACGGTTCACTTCACCCCAGGATGTTTGCCATTTACCAAAACGCTTTTCGATATCAGTTAAAGTAGCAGCAAGCATATTTAATTTATCCTTCGGTGAAGTATTCAATACCATGGAGTTAACCTGTGCCACGGCATTAGTAGTTTCATAAGGATTGGTTACCCGTGAAGCCGATGATGATATTCTGCCTGCCCATTCAATTGCAATAGTTGTGGCTATAGAATTTGCGGAAGCATATTTATCCCACGAGCGAAGCGCATCAACAGGTTCTTTTAAAGTCTGTCTAAGCAGATCAGAAGGAGGAAGATCATCATAAGCTTTTATAAGTGGCGGCAGTAAAATTTCGAATGCAGACAGATAACGGTTGTAGCCCACAGCCGATATCATTTTATCGATCGTAAAATTATTATTGTCGTTTAACAAACGGATCGCATTAATAGCCCTGAAGTTTTGCCCGTCGGGCGCCATATATGCAGGATAACTTTCTTTTTTTGGACTGCTGGATCCTGATACAGTAAAAGGAGTGGAGTTACAATTCTCTATCCATCCGGTGGCAGGATTATAAACATGTACGATCTCGCCAAGTGCATGGATCCCTTTCCATTCGGTTGCGGAAGTGCTGCCATCAACAGGAAGGCTCCAGTCGAACTTTGTATCACGTTTCGGCATAAAATTTCCGTGCCAGTAAGCAATGTTTCCTTTATCATCTGCGAAGACGGTATTATTAGAATTGTTTGCACGCATCTCCATCGCTTTCTGATAATCTTTAAACCCTTTCGATTTGGTACGAACCCATGATTGCATCAAAGACGTGAGGGACCTGTTATTCTCTCTCAGGCTCAGCCATTTTCCATTGCGTGCGCCCATTACAGGTCCGTGATGTGTGGCATAAGTGGTAAAGCTTTGTTGCGAAAAATTATCACCGTTTTTATAATTGATCACAATTTGTTTGCTTTTAACAGGCAGTGTCTTTTTATCATATTCATAAACGAACCCGTTATTGTTCTTCGATGTTTTTTCTTCATACAAGTCAGCCACGTCTGCGTAACTGGAAGTGTGCATCCAGCCGCAATGCTGGTTAAAACCCTGGTAAATAAAAAATTGCCCCCAGGTAACAGCACCGTATGCATTTAATCCTTCATCACTTACCATATGTGCTTCCATCCTGAAGTAAAAAGTTACATGCGGGTTTATATAGAGTATAGAATTTTTATTTTCTGTTTTTGAAGGACCCACTGCAAAACCATTGGACCCCGACGATTCAGCTTCAAAAATTATTTTTCTTCTTTCTGAAAATGTAGTTGCCTTATCAGCGACGGTGTAAAGGCTTCGAATATCCTGCGAGGTAAGTCCCCCGGTTTGCGTGGGTGCAATACTTCCATCCGTATACATTAATGCAAACCAGGGCTCAAACCGGGTAAGGCGTTTTGGCTTTACCGATGGATGTGTTACTAAATAATAATTAACACCATCTGCAAATGCATCCAGTAATTTCTTAAACCACGCGGGGCTGTCCCGGTAATCTTTTTTAGCGCCGCTGCTGTCATAAAGCAACCGCATTTCAAGATCCTGGTAAAGCTGGCTCTTTCCATCGAGCTCACTTAAACGACCCATCATTTCCAGGTAATTGCGTTCTACCCTGGGAAAATCTTCTTCACATTCAGTATACAATAAACCGAATACAGCATCAGCATCTGTTTTGCCATAAATATGCGGAATGCCATAATGGTCACGAATAATGGTCACATTTTTTGCTTTCGCCCGGTAAGCTGCAATCTCCTGCGGACCAAATTGTGAGTGAGCAATGCAGGGAATTAATAATAAAAAAAAGAGGCTTCGCATTTTGATAAATTATGCAACCAAAATACTTGAAATTTCATTGCGGCTATGCATTCTTATTATGTGTTGATAACTGATCCTCCGTTAGGATGCAATACCTGCCCCGTTAGAAACAATGGCTCAAAAAGCTTGAACCAAAGGTTTCAATTTATACTTCCACTATTGTAAATACTTTAACAAACTGCGAGAATTAAGATTTTGATTTATTCTCAGCGTGTTAAATAAAAAGCCGGTAACCCTAATGGAAAGGAAGCGTTGCGAGCACATCTCCGCACTATATCTGGCCTGTTTCTGGTAGCTATGAAACCGATGAAAAAGATATTGGTTGTGGATGATAATCCAGACATCCTGATCGCATTACGGACCCTCCTGAAATTTTCCGGTTACGAAGTTGAAACAGCTGACCGCGGCGAGCAGGTACAGGGTAAAATCGCGGCATTTGCCCCTGATGTAATTCTGCTTGATATTATGTTGTCAGGGACGAGTGGCTGCGATCTTTGCAAGAGCCTGAAACAATCGGATTTCCATAAAGATATTCCTGTGATTATGATCTCTGCACATCCTTATGCAGAAGAGCTGGCTCTTAAATGCGGGGCGAATGATTTTCTGCCCAAGCCCTTCGACATGCATCTGATGCTTGCTAAAATCAAGAGTTACATAAAAGAACAAATGCCTATCAGCATTTCAGCCTAATTATTAGTTTTTCAGTGAGGGCATTATTCCATGCCGCTATTAATCCTTCTTTGCAGGAATTCTTGTTTATTTTTTTAAATGGTATTTCGATCTCCGAATGATTTTTAAAAATCGGGTAGGAGAATTTAATTTCAGATCTGTCCTCCCAATATATTTTTAGCAACCCGTTTCCAGGTAATAGATTCTGTGAAGAAGCAAAACCATTTTTAAAAGCGGAAGTAAACGAAGTTTCTTCTCCGCCAGGTTCCTGCAAGCAGATGAACAAAGAAATATCATCGCATAATTTCAGCCAGTTGCGATGAAAATTTAGCAGGGGATCATCTGCTATTAGCCCAAGCTGCTTTAATAGTAATTCCTGCCGGTTTATTTCATCCTGAAAAAATTTCTTTCCTTCTGTATCACTTGCCTTTGTAAAAAAGCTGGCATAATGGAAACTGCACAGGAGTCCCGCATATGGATTTTTATCCGCTATTATTTTCAAACCATATTTATAAAAATGCAATTTTAAAGAAAGAGGGTAAGTGATAAAAGATGCAGGTTGCATGGCGTTGTCATCCCATAAAGGCGCTGCATCAGGGACATGCCATGCATCGTCGTGATGATGAATAGCATAGATCGCATCGGTTAATCTTTCCTCAGATGGTAAAAGAGATGTATCCCATGCTTCAGCTATTAAACCACATAGCTTTGCATGATCAGGTTGCGTAATAAAGATATAAGAATCTCCCGGTTCCCTGGTAAGCATAAAAGGATTATAATTAATGTAACATAAAGCGTTTTTTTCTGGGTTACTTTTGCTGGTCAAAAATAATTATGGCATATAAAAATCAGAAAACTTTCCTGGATGTTCTGGAACAACAAGGAGAACTAGTGCGTATTAAAGAATATGTAAATCCGAAACTGGAAATAGCCGAAATAACAGACCGGATCAGTAAAACCAAAGACGGAGGTAAGGCGTTGTTATTTGAAAATACCGGTTATCCTTTCCCGGTATTAATGAATGCGTATGGCAGTGAAAAAAGAATGTGCCTGGCGCTAGGTGTGAATCATTTGGATGACGTAGCTAAAGAGATCGAATCATTATTTAAACTCTTAGCATCACCCAAAGAAAATATGCTTGATAAACTTAAACTGTTGCCTAAACTAAACCAGTTTGCAGGTTGGATGCCTAAGGTGATTAGCGGACGCGGCAGTTGCCAGGAAATTATATATACAGAAAAAGCAGACATTACTAAATTACCTGTGATCACGTGCTGGCCAAAAGATGGAGGGCCATTCGTAACCCTGCCAATCATTCATACGAAAGATCCTGTAAACGGCTACCGCAACGTAGGCATGTACAGGATGCAGGTATTCGGGCCGCAACTAACAGGTATGCACTGGCACAGGCACAAAGTTTCAGCGAAGCATTTCAGTGAATATAAAAAATTAAACAGGCGCATGCCGGTGGCCGTTGCATTGGGTGGCGATCCTGCTTATGCCTATTCTGCAACAGCACCATTGCCGGAAAATGTTGACGAGTATATGCTCGCAGGGTTTTTAAGAAAGAAAAAAGTTGAACTCGTAAAATGTATTACCCAGCCGGAAATTGAAGTGCCCGCGGATGCTGATTTTATTATTGAAGGATATGTGGATCCGAATGATGAATTAATATGGGAAGGGCCTTTCGGGGATCATACAGGCTATTATTCATTGCCGGACTGGTACCCCCGGTTTCACATTACTGCCATCACACACCGGAAAGATGCAATTTATCCTGCGACTATTGTTGGTATTCCTCCACAGGAAGATGCGTGGTTAGGGAAAGCCACTGAAAGGATATTTTTGGCGCCTATCAAAATGACGATGGTGCCTGAAATGATCAACATGGAAATGCCTGTGGAAGGAGTTTTTCATAATCTTGTTATTGCACAGATCAAAAAGGATTACCCGGGGCAGGGGCAAAAAGTAATGAACGCCATGTGGGGTGCCGGGCAAATGATGTTCAATAAAATACTGGTACTGGCTGATGAACACGCTGATATCAGGAATTATGATTCACTCGCCAAAATCATTTTTAAAAACCTTGATGTCGCCAACGATGTAATTTTTAGTACAGGTCCTATGGATGTATTAGATCACAGCTGCAGCAAATTGGGTTTTGGAGGAAAGATGTGTATAGATGGAACCGGTAAAACAGAGGAGGAAATCAATGAAGATCATCACCTTAATTTAAAACAGGTTGATCTTACGCCAGCGTTGCTTGAAGAATTCAACGAGATAAAAAACGCAAACTTCTCATTGATAAAAAATAATATTCCCTGTCTTATTATTAGTGTAAAAAAAGAAAGAAGGGGCCATGTTTCAGCGTTACATGATAAAATATCGGCGTTGCCTGAAGCCGAAGGAATCAAACTGATATTATATGTGGAGCATACCGTTGATGCAAATGATCTTCCCGTAGCCCTCTGGCGGTTTTGCAATAATCTTGATCCCAAAAGAGATCATTTTCTTTCTAAACGAAATTCAGAAAAAGAAAAAGGAAAAATATTTTGTTGCCTGGGTTTAGACGGAACTAATAAAACAAAAGAACTGGATGGCTTTCAGCGTGAATGGCCCAATATTATTGTTGCAGATGAGGAGACGATTAAAAGTGTTGATGAAAAATGGAGCCGGCTCGGATTAGGTGAATTTATTTCATCGCCGAGTTTAAAATATAAATCGCAGATGTATGGGGATGAGGCGGTAGTGAATTTATAATTTGAAAATTGAGAGTTGAGATTTAAAAGATCAATGTTTCAATTGTTCAAAGTTTAATGTTCAAGGTTTAATAGTTCATAATCAATTTTCAATGTTCAATACTCAACTATAAGAGGGTATATAAAAAAACAGAGGGGCTCCTGTGATCAGGTGCCCCTTTTTTCAACCCTAAACCCTTAAAAAACATTTATATAAAAGGAAGAATTGTGCCATCACAAAAACATCTTTTTAGTGATTTAAATAAATTGTTGAAAATCAATAAATATTGATTTTTAATTGTATGCAATATTGCAGATTGACTAGAAAATGCCTGTGAAAATCTTACCCGCATTGGGTATTTAACTCCACAGCAAAATAAAAAACCCGCAAAAAATGCGGGATTTTTTTAATGTATTCAATCCAGGTAAAACTAGAATCTTTCTAAACCTGAGAAAAAGAAGGACCCTTCAATCTGTGCGTTTTCGTCACTATCACTGCCATGTACCGCGTTTTCACCGACAGAAGCGGCAAATAACTTACGAATAGTTCCATCATCCGCTTTTGCAGGATCTGTTGCACCGATCAATTTTCTAAAATCGGCTACAGCATTATCTTTTTCCAGGATGGCGGCTACAATAGGTCCGCTGCTCATAAAATCAACCAGCTCACCATAAAACGGTCTTTCTTTATGCACTGCATAAAATTCACCTGCCTGTTCAGTGGTAAGGCGTGTCCATTTCATTGCTTTAATTGAAAATCCAGCCTTAATAATCTGGTCAAGGATAGCTCCCGTGTGGCCTTTTGCAGTAGCATCGGGCTTGATCATGGTAAATGTTCTGTTAGTCATACTCTCTTGCGTTTTGCGCCGCAAAAGTAATGGTAAGCAAGCGATAAAACTATCAGAGGACATTGTTTTAGAGCTTTGATTCAAAAAATGTTTGAAATACTGGTGCGAAAACTGGATTTTTGCCGCCATTTATGGACGCGATACAGCAATATTATCCGCAATTAACAACGCCTGGTAAGGTGATTATTACCATGCACCAAAAGCCAGATGGTGATGCCATGGGTTCGGCCCTGGGGCTGTATCATTTTCTTATTCAGCTGGGTCATGATGTAACGGTAATATCGCCCACTAACTGGGCTGATTTTCTCTCCTGGCTGCCAGGTGCATCCAGCGTTATTGACTACGAGAAAAAGCGGGAGCATTGTATCGGGTTGATTAATGCCGCCGATACGATCTATTGCCTGGATTTTAATATTCTGCATCGTACCAAGCACATGGAAATTCCTTTAACAAGGGCCACTGCGGTAAAAATACTTATTGATCACCATCAGCAACCCCAGGAAGACGCGTTTAACTTTGGGATAAGCAATGTTTATAAAAGCAGTACGAGCGAAATGGTGTACGATTTTATAGTAGAGTCGGGCCATTCAAATCTTATTAATGCAGATGCGGCGACTTGCCTGTATACCGGTATTATGACGGATACAGGATCATTCCGTTTTCCTTCCACTACAGCATCGGTACATCATATGATTGCTCACTTAAAAGAGATCGGGCTGGATCATTCAAGAGTTCACGATAAGATATATGATAACTTCCTGGAAAGCCGTCTTCGTTTCATCGGCCATTCGCTCCTTAACAGGATGGAAGTATTATACGAATACAATACTGTTTTAATGGCTATTCCGAAGGAGGACCTGGTAAGATTTGAAACTAAAACAGGTGATACGGAAGGGTTGGTCAATTACTTGCTGAGCATACAGGGCATAAAACTGGGTGCCCTGGTAATAGACCGTGATGAAGAGCGGCGCTGGAGCTTTAGAAGTAAGGATGATTTTGATGTGAATACTTTTGCAAGAAATCATTTTAACGGGGGCGGTCACAAAAATGCAGCAGGTGGAAAAAGTTTAGATAGCTTGCAGTCTACTGTGGAGCAGTTCAAAAAAGTTCTTAAACAATATCAAATACAATTACTCGAAAAAACATGAAAAAATTAATTTTAGGCTGCTTCGTAATATCGCTGGCAGCAATCTCCTGTACGTCGGTTAGCTATGATAAAACGAAGACAGGCCTTAAGTATAAGATCTTCGAAGCTAAAAATAAAGGCGCCGCTGTACAGCCGGGCAAATTCATCAAATTTAATGTTGAATACAGGCTGGAAGCCAGAGACTCCGTACTGCAAAGCACTTATGGAAAGTTTCCCGGTTATGCTATGGTAGATACTTCAGGAAAGGCTGCTTATTCTTTTATGGAAGTAGTGTCTAAAATGAAGGTTGGTGACAGCATCGTTTTTATTATGAGCATCGATTCTCTAAAAAGCAAGGGAATGATCCAGGGTTATGATGCGATTTTTCATCGTGGGGATAATATAAAAGGGAAAGTAGCTATTATACAGGTGTTTGATAATGACCAGGTGATGATGGCAGACTACCAGGGTGAAGTAGGAAGGGTTAAGGAGAAAGAAGTAGCCGCCATAGAAAGCTATCTTAAAAAGAATAACATTACTGCTCAGAAAACCAAAAATGGTGCTTTCGTTGAGATCACTCAACAAGGTAACGGCGAAAAAGTAGATTCAGGTAAGTTAGTTGCCGTTAAGTACCGGGGCTATTTACTCGATAACAAAAAAGTATTCGATACGAATATGGACAGCAGTTTTGGTCATACCCAACCTTATGAATTAGTACTGGGTAACATGTCTGTTATTCCGGGTTGGGAAGAAGCGCTGCCTTACTTTACTAAAGGAGCCAAGGGTAAGGTTTTCGTTCCATCATCTCTTGCTTATGGAATGCAGGGGCAGCCACCGGTAATTCCTGCTTTTGCTAATCTTGGATTTGATATGGAAGTGGTGGATATAAAAGTTGCGCCTAAAAACGTAGCTCCGCAGTCGGCACCGCCTGCGAGATAGGTTACGATATTTAGGTTATAAAGTATATAGGGTATATAAAGTCAGTTGAACTTTATATACCCTATATACTTTTATACAATTAAATAATTTTTTGATAAGCAAAGCACAATTTTACGCACTCCACCGCTTCCTTTACATCATGTACACGCAAAATGGAGGCGCCTTTTAATATAGCGATGGTGTTTAAAACAGTAGTTCCGTTAAGTGCATTTTCAGCAGTAGTTTCCAATGTTTTATAGACAGTTGATTTTCTGGAAAGCCCGGCCATTACCGGCTTTTTAAATACTGAAAAACTCTTCATTTCTCTTAAGAGCTGAAAATTATGCGCAGCATTTTTTGCAAAACCAAAACCGGGATCGATTATAATATCATGAATACCTGCTTTTTCGCAGTCACTTATTTTTTTTGCGAAATAATCGAATACTTCTGTCGTCACATTATTATATGCTGCTAAATTTTGCATGGTTTGCGGTGTTCCTTTCATATGCATACAGATATAAGGAGTTTGCAATGCCGCTACTGTTTCGATCATAGCAATATCCATTTCGCCACCGCTGATATCATTTACCATTCCGGCTCCGGCTTCAATAGCTGTTCTGGCAACTTCTGCGTAAAAAGTATCAATAGAAATGATAGCTGCCGGAAAACTTTTAGAGACAGCCTGTATTGCCGGTATAACTCTTTCCATCTCTTCTGCCGCAGTCAACAGTTCAGCCGAGGGTCTTGTACTTTGTCCGCCGAAATCAAGAAATGCGGCGCCTTCTTCCAGCATTTTGCCCGCATTTTCTAATATTTGGTCCATGTTTATGTTGCGGCTACCAGCATAAAATGAGTCAGGAGTTATGTTGATGATCCCCATTACTACCGGTGTTTCAGAAGAAAACAGTTTTCCTTTAATGTTCAGTGTAAACATGCTGCCCTTTCTTTATTTTTGAGCGTATGCAAGATATTGAATAACTGAGCGAGAATCGTGAAACGTCAATCGTGAATCGTCAATACATTCAGGATTGACGATTCTCGATCTGAAACCGAAGTCCGAAAATTAAAAAGCGAAAGCCACAAATGCTAACCAACGACCAATACGATGATGTGATTAATACCTGTAAGGATATATTCATCAAAAAGACAAAAGACTACGGCACTTCCTGGAGAGTGTTGAGAATTATTTCGGTGGTTGACCAGATATTTATTAAAGCGTTGCGAATAAGAACCATCCAGGAAAAACAGGAACAAAAAGTAGGTGATGATATTGCTTCAGAATTTATCGGGATCGTAAACTATGGTGTGATCGGTTTGATACAGTTGAAATTAAACAAGCCGGCGATTGAAGATATCCGGATGGATAAAGCAGAAAAGTTATACCTGGAATATGTTGATGTTGCCAAATCCACGATGCTTGATAAAAATCACGATTATGGTGAAGCGTGGCGGGAGATGAGCCAGGAAAGTTTTGCTGATCTTATCCTCGTAAAGTTGATGCGCATACGGCAGATATTACAGAACGAAGGAAAGACGCTGATCAGTGAAGGCATAGATGCCAATTTTACCGACATAATTAACTATGCTGTTTTCGGATTGATCCTCATCAACGAAGGAAAACATAAATCATAACCAGTGCAGCCAAGGAATTATCGAATGAAAGAAATAACCCTGATTATCCGCTGGATAGTAGGGCTGTTGTTTATTTTTTCAGGATTGATAAAAGCAAATGATCCGCTCGGCCTGAGTTATAAAATGCAGGAGTTTTTTGAAGCCTGGCATTTACAGGGTTTTGATGAATATACACTGGCGCTTTCTCTCATCATGAATGTTTTTGAAGTGATGGCTGGTGTTGCTATCATAGTTGGCTGGCAAATGCGGTTATTTAGCTGGCTCTTATTATTGCTGATTATTTTTTTTAGTTTTCTCACAGGGTATGCTGTACTTCATCCGGAAAAAATAAAAACCTGCGGCTGTTTTGGTGATTGCCTTCCCTTAACGCCTAAACAATCATTTTTAAAAGACATTGCTTTATTTATTTTGATACTCATCATTTTTATTGAACGAAACAGGATCATTACCCGGATTTCTACAGTAACGGCCCGCAGTATATTACTCGTTGGCTTTATTGCAGTTTGCATTTTTGAATGGTGGGTGGTTACTTATTTACCGGTAATAGATTGCCTGCCGTATAAAAAAGGCAATAATTTAATTACAGAGATCAGGAAAGATCAAACTGCAAAACCGGACAGTTTTGCAATTAATTTCCGCTATAAGAAAAATGGGAAAATGATTGAATTCGACCAGGATCATTTCCCGGCTGATATGGATAGTAGTTATGAGTTTGTTGACCGCTATGATAAATTAATAAAGAAAGGAGATAACCGTTCTGCTGTTTCAGATTTTTCTTTGGCGACATTAAATGGTACCGATACAACCCAGGCCGTTTTAGCAGGAACAAAAGAACTCTGGATAATGATCAGAAGTTTTGAAAATATAAACGACTGGAAAAATAATGCTGAAAGAATAATGGGCCTCGCACAAAAAAATGGCTGGTCGGTTTTAATTATTACTTCTGCACCTGATGAAGCTTTAAAACAGTTTCCGGGATCCACAATATTAAAGTGCGATGCTACTGTAATGAAGACAGCAGCACGAACCAACCCGGTTTATATACTGGCCGATAAAGGAACGATACTTGAGAAGGTGAGTAATGCAAATAATAAAAAGCTGCTTAATTTGTTAGACCAACCAATTGTAAAATGACGAAGTTCCTCATACGCAGATTTATCTACGGCATATTCGTACTGGCCGGCGTAGTGGTTCTTGTATTTTTTCTCTTCCAGGGCTTTGGCGACCCGGCGAGGTTGGTGCTGGGGCAAACAGGAGATAGTGCTACTATTCAGAATATTCGTAAAGAACTAGCACTTGACCAGCCTAAATGGAAACAGTTCGTGTTGTATCTGAATGATATTTCTCCCGTAGCCATTCATACTAAAAAAGAAATTGAGGATAAACAGTTGAAAGGGTTTTTTATTGGCGGCGAAAAAAAGCTCGCTATCAAACTACCATACCTGCGACGATCTTATCAAACTAAAAAAAATGTTTCCGAAGTGCTGATGGATGCATTGCCGGCTACATTAATACTGGCGTTTGCAGCAATGATAATAGCAACGGTACTTGGTATTAGTTTGGGAATAGTGGCAGCTGTAAAACAAAATACATGGATGGATACGTCTGCTATTTTCGGCAGTGTACTTGGAATATCTGCTCCATCTTTTTTTATGGGAATTATTCTCGCCTATATTTTTGGTTTTGTATTGAGTAATTACACCGGCCTTAGTATGACCGGAAGCCTATACGACATAGATCCGTTTGCGGGAAAGCAATTGCAATTGCAAAATTTAATTTTACCGGCAATTACTTTAGGCATAAGACCCCTGGCAATTATAACCCAGTTAACCAGGAGTGCTATGCTGGATGTACTTGACCAGGATTATATAAGAACAGCTTATGCAAAGGGCTTGAGCACCCGATCAGTAATACTGAAACATGCACTGAGAAATGCATTGAACCCGGTGGTTACAGCCATCACGGGCTGGTTTGCCGAATTGCTTGCAGGTGCTTTTTTTGTTGAATATATTTTTGGATGGAATGGTATCGGAAAAATTACGGTTGATGCTTTAGAAAAGCTTGACTTCCCGGTAGTTATGGGAAGTGTCCTGGTGACTGCAACATTCTTCGTGCTGGTGAATATTTTAGCTGATCTGCTTTACGGATTGATAGACCCAAGGGTAAGAATTGAGTAAATTATTTACATTTTACGATGTTCATAATTTTAAATTTTTTTCGCTTGATTTAGTTTTCGGAGTTCTCATTATTGCAATAATACCGATCGCAATCACTAAGGGAAAGATTACAGACATAGATAGTTTTCTAGAGGGTTCGGAGTAAATATACAAATGAAAATCTTAATTATCAATGTCAAAAACGGCAATTAATATATAGATACATTGATCAAAACTTAATGAAACAATTTCAATAAAGAATATTTTATTTGATGACTACCTGTGTGATTATTTTTTCTCCAAGCGCTTCATTAACTCTTTCGATGATTTGGGGCTTTTGATAAGCAAGTTCATTTTTTAAAGGCCCCACAGTAGTATGGATAAAAAGTGTGTGCTGAATGATCTCTATTTTTTCTGTGTATTTGGCGATTGTTTTACCCATCAATTCTTCCCAAAGCTGTTCAATCTGAATGGCCCTTATGCCATTTTTCAAATTGCTTTTGTTAATGAAGCCACGTAAGGCATCGCCCATTTTATATTCACCCATGAGATAAAGATAGCAGAGAATCGTGATTATTTTTTTTCGTATTCAAATTGATCTTTCACGTATTCATTGTAAAAAGTTCCAAGAGAGGGAGCCGTCATAAATGACATATAAATATTGTGCGGAACGTCTTTATAATGATACACTTCGCCGGATTTAAATACTACTTCGAGCAGTTCTTCGTCTTTATCGTAACCGAGTGCTTCAATTGATTTTGAGCGAACTTTTGTTAGTTCCATATTTAAGTTTAAAGTGTGATCAACTGGTAATCTGCATTTATATTACTCAACTGTAATGCCAGTCTTTGCTGGTGGGTATCTGTAATAAAGACCTGCCCGTCTTCTTTTACACAAACCTGTGTTAATAAATTTTCCATGCGTTCTGCGTCCAGCTTTTCAAATACGTCATCCAGCAGGAGAAGGGGTGAAAAGCCTTTGTGTGATTTTATAAAAAAGTATTCTGCCAGTTTAAGGGCGAACAACAGCGTTTTGCGCTGTCCCTGTGAAGCTACAGATTTAAAAGGCTGCTGATCAAGCAATATTTCTGCATCATCTTTATGAATGCCGGCGCCTGTCCTTTGTAAATAGAGATCTCTCGAACGATTTTGTATGAGCAGTTCTGTAAAAGGAGCATTCAATAATTGTGAATCATATTTTAGTGCAATTGCCTCTTCTTTTCCGGCAATGAGCTGGTATTGTTCTTTTACAACAGGAATATATTCATCGAGGAATTTTACCCTGGCAGAAAAGATATACTGCCCTTTTTCTGCTAATTGTTTGTCGAAAGTGCTGAGTAACGCTTCATCGAAGTGTTGATTTTCAGAAGCGGATTTTAAAAAACTGTTTCGCTGCAGCAGGACCTTATTGTAATCAATGAGGTCCTGTAAATAATCTTTATTTACCTGTGAAATAATAGTGTCGATAAAATTTCTTCTTTCCTCGCTACCGCCTGTGATCAATTGCACATCATCAGGTGCAATCATTACGCAGGGATATTTCCCGATGTGTGCGGAGAATTTTTTATAAGGCTCGTTGTTCTCGGAAAATTCTTTTCGCCCGTTTTCTCTTACGATACAAGTAAGTTCCCCCTTTTTTTCTCCTGCGATTGCTTCACCACTGATACGAAATCCGCCAGCTGGTTCTTTCATACTTAAACCATCGGGGCGTGAGAAATAACTTTTAGTAAAACATAAATAATACAAGGCATCGAGCAGGTTGGTTTTCCCGGTTCCGTTGGGTCCGCAAATACCAATGATCCTTTTATCAAAATTGAATTGCTGGTCCTGGTAATTGCGGAACTGAATGATATGCAGGTTTGAGAAGCGGAGCACAGGCAAAGAAAAAGAACTTTACCACATAGGCACATAGAAACATAGGTTTTGATCGAGGTTTTATTACTTTTTGTATTTCTATAGCGAAATGTGCTGTGGAGTAAAAGTTCAGTAATGAACAGAACGTACAAGGGTGCGACGCCGTGGGACGATGGGCCAGGATTACCGCTGCTGGTCACATAAAAATCTTATGTTATATGGCATGTATTTCAGCTATCAAATTTGCTAAGGGAGTAATTGGCGCATTGTGCTATATTTGCGGCTCAATTTTTTGACTGTGGCAACCCGTTTTTCTAAAGAAACATATTTGTACTGGTACGAGCTGATGCAGCTGATCCGCCAGTTTGAACTGAAAGCCGAGGAAATGTATAAAATGGCTGGAAAGATCCGCGGATTTTTCCATGCATATATTGGCCAGGAAGCAATCGCCGCAGGATGTATGACGGCTACAAAACAGGAGGACCCTTATATAACGGCTTATCGCGACCACGGCCTGGCGCTTGCTAAAGGCGTGAACCCGAAAGCATGTATGGCGGAACTGTATGGTAAAGCAACCGGCTGCGCTAAAGGAAAAGGCGGAAGTATGCACTTCTTCAGTAAGGAACATTTTTTCTTTGGAGGGCATGGCATTGTAGGGGCGCAAATTGGTACCGGCGCAGGTTTAGCTTTTGCTGAACAATATAAAGGCACTGATAATGTGGTGCTTTGTTATTTTGGTGATGGAGCGGCACGCCAGGGAATTTTGCATGAGACATTTAACCTGGCAATGATCTGGAAGCTGCCTGTTATTTTCATTTGTGAGAATAACAATTATGCTATGGGTACTTCTGTTGAAAGAACTTCTAACGTAATAGATATTTATAAACTGGCAGATGCTTATGAAATGCCGGGTGATAAAGTAGACGGCATGAGCGCTGAAGCAGTACACGACGCAGTTGCACGTGCTGTAAAAAGAGCCCGCGAAGGCGGCGGACCTACGCTGCTGGAAATGAAAACCTATCGCTATAAGGGTCACTCCATTTCTGATCCTCAGAAATACCGTAGTAAGGATGAAGTGGAGGAGTATAAGCAGAAAGATCCGATCACTATGGTGTTGCATACTATTAAAGAAAATAAGTTTGCAACCGATGAGGAAATCAAAGCGATTGATGACCGCATTAATAATGTTGTAGAAGAAAGTGTGAAGTTTGCTGAAGAGAGTCCATGGCCGGATGATGATGAACTGATGAAGGATGTATGCCTTGATCCGAATTATGAATTTGTAGTTGATTAATATTTTTCAAAACCCTGATTTCCCTAAACAATTCTTTTATTTATATGTCCGCGAAACAAGTACATGAGACCGAGAATACCGACACACTGCGCACAGTGAGTAATTTTTGGCAGCGTAATCAAAAACTAATTATTTCTGTAGCTACCGCAATTGTGATCCTCGTAGCTGGTTGGGTTCTTTACCAGGAGTGGGTAGTAAAACCAAAAGAAACAAAAGCACAGGACGCCATATTTAAGGCCCAGCAATATTTTGCGCAGGATTCTTTTCGCCTCGCTTATGAAGGCAATACTTCTTTTAAAGGATTTAAATACATCGCTAATAATTACAGTGGAACAAAGCCGGGTAATCTTGCCGAATACTATGCGGGAGTTTGCTGTTTGCACACCGGTGATTTTAACAACGCTGTTAAATACCTGAAAGATTTTTCAACTGATGCCGATCAAATACAGATGATGGCCTATGGTGCATTGGGAGATGCTTACAGCGAACTGAATAAAAAACAGGAAGCCGTAGATGCTTATAAAAAAGCAGCTTCAGCTTTTAAACAGGACGATTTTAATTCGTCTGAATATTTATTTCGTGCAGCATTGTTAAATGAAACAATGGGTAAAACGAACGAGGCAGTTGCCCTGTACAAAGAACTGAAGGAAAATTTCCCGAAGACCGATAAGGGCTTCCAGGCAGATAAATATATTTACAGGTTAAGCATAGAGAAGAATAATTAAGAGATAGAAGTGGTTCAAAAATTCGTGTGATAAAAAAATACTAATGTCTACAAAAGGCAATAAATCATTAACCAAAGGCATCCCTAAAATAAAGGATGCCTTTATTGTTATTATAAAAACAGAATGGAACGCTGATATTGTTGACGAGCTGGAAAAAGGCTGTGTAAGTGAATTAGAAAAAAGCAATACCAGGTACGAAGTGATAACAGTTCCCGGGGCGTTTGAAATACCATTTATAATAAAAGCATATTACAACTCTAACAGGCCAGCTGCCAATGCCTTTATTGCACTGGGGACAATCATAAAAGGCGATACTCCGCATTTTGATTACGTGTGTAAAGCGGTTACTGATGGTGTAGTTTCACTTAATTTGTCATTGGATGTCCCTGTTATTTTTGGCGTGCTTACAGTAAATAATGTAGAACAGGCTAAACAGAGAATAGGAGGGAGTGAAGGACACAAGGGAGAAGAGGCAGCAATTACCGCAATAAAAATGATAGGGCTGAATAAAATACTTGCTGAAAAGAAAAAGAAAAAATGAGAAAGGTTCACATATTTATCCCCTGCTTTATAGACCAGTTATATCCTTCCGTAGGATTTAATATGGTAAAACTTCTTGAGAAGGCCGGTTGTGAAGTTAGTTATAATGCGAACCAGACTTGTTGTGGTCAGCCTGCATTTAATGCGGGTTTTAGAGGTGAGGCAAAAGATGTATGTATTAAGTTCCTGGAGGATTTTAAGAACACAGAAATAATAGTTACACCAAGCGCCAGCTGCGCCGGTTTTGTAAAGAATTATTATGTTGGCCTGCTGGAGGAAACGCCGTATAAACATGCCGCACAAAAACTAAGAAGCAAAATATTCGAGTTGTCTGATTTTTTGGTTAATCAAATTCAGTTTACAGATTTTGGGGCGGAGTTAAAGACACTGGCTACTTACCATGATAGCTGTGCTGCATTAAGAGAATGTAAATTGAAAGAGGAGCCACGCATTTTGTTAGGCAAAGTGAAAGGCTTAGAACTGAAAGAAATGGATGATGTGGAAACCTGCTGCGGCTTTGGTGGTACATTCGCTGTTAAGTTTGAGCCCATTAGTGTAGCGATGGCTGATCAGAAAATTCACCATGCCACAGCTACAGGAGCCGAAACTTTGATCAGTACCGATATGAGTTGTCTTATGCATATAGACGGTTGTATTAAACATCAGCAAAAAGATTTTAAAGTGATGCATTTGGCTGATGTGCTGACAAGCGGATGGTAGCTTTGTTTTGAATTCTAAATTCTAAATTCTAAATACTGAATACTTAATTCCGAATTCTAAACACTAATCCATAAACCTTACTCTTTATGTCTTTCTGGCTAATCAAATCCGAACCAATAAAATATAGCTGGGATCAGTTTGTTGCTGACAAGCAAACTACCTGGGATGGCGTGCGAAATTATGCCGCCAGGAATAATTTGAGGTCGATGAAAAAAGGCGACCTGTTATTCTTTTATCATAGCAATGAAGGGATGGAAATCGTAGGCATTGCCAAAGTAGCAAAAGAAGCTTACCAGGATCCAACGACAGAGGATACCAACTGGCTGGCGGTAGATGTTAAACCAGTAAAAAAATTAAAAAAGCCGGTATCACTGGCACAGATCAAAACTGATAAACGCCTGCAGAATATGGCGCTGATAAAATTATCACGCTTATCCGTTCAGCCCGTAACGGATGAAGAATTTAATATTATCCTGAAGCTCGCCGGGACTGAAATTTAATGGGATTGATATCCAGCGTGTTTATATCTAATATTTTTACAGTAAGACAATAGAGCACCCTATTCAGTCGCTGCTATATAATTTAATAAAAGAGAATTGTATTTTGTTTTTAAGCAATTTTCTCACAGCAATTATGGTTTAAGTTTTGACCACTAGCTGCCCTTTCAAGGGTGGCTTTTTTTATTATTATATTTAGCAGATTAGATGGTGGCTGTGATAAAAAAATAAAGAAATTATTTTGCATTTACTTTTGCCGTTTTAAGACGTTTATATTAAGAGCCTCGCAAAGATTAAAGTTTAATTCCGTCCAATGGAACATATAGTAAAACTATTATCAGTTACGGAAGTAACACATGATGTACTCTCTTTCCGTTTAAGTAAACCCGCTGGTTATGAATTCCTGCCGGGCCAGGCGACTGAAATTTCAATCAATGACCCGGAGTGGAAAGATGAAAAGCGCCCTTTTACTTTTACCGGTTTAAACGAATGGCCATGGCTGGAACTGACAATCAAAATTTATACTGATCATCAGGGTGTAACACAGGAGATGGCAAGGCTGCAACAAGGAGATGAATTAATTATCCGGGATGCATGGGGAGCGATTGCATTTAATGGGGACGGCTATTTTATAGCAGGTGGTGCCGGGATAACTCCGTTTATAGCTATTCTAAGACAATTGCATCACGAAAAGAAGGCCAGGCAAAACAAGCTCTTCTTCTTCAATAAGACATTGCGTGATATTATTTTAAAAGATGAGCTTACCTGGATGCTGGGGGAAAATGTGCATTTTATGTTTACCCGTGAAGGAGGTTCCTCACCTTCTGATGGAAGGATTGGCCATGTGAATGAGTTTTTTCTTAAGCAGGAGGTAAAAGATTTTAGTAAGCCGTTTTATGTATGCGGGCCCGAAAAAATGGTGAATGAAATCACTTCGTTACTTGCAGAAATGGGGGTGAAAGCAGAGTACCTGATCTTTGAGAAGTAGTTATTGCGATGTTACGGGATACTCTTTATCAATCCAGTCTGTTTTAATATTATGCGGGAGGTTCAAGAGTTTATAATTAGTAAAGTTCATTGCTTTTAAAACTTCAATCGCGGGGCGCACATTAGGGCAATGTTCAAAGGGGCAGCAGCCGCAATAAATAACTATAGCAGTTTCTCTTGGTATGTTTTTTAATTCCTTTCTGAGCTTTTGAATTCCGGCTTCTTCTCTTACGGAACCTATATTAACAGAATGCGGGATCACTGCACCGGGGCCAACGCTTATAATAACGGGAGCCGTTGAATTTTCTAATACTTTTGAAAGCTGACCGGGTTCCATCAGTTGTTGGGGAGTCCAGTTTATCGTTTGCTGAGCAAAACTATTTGTTGTCCACAGAAAGGCAATACAAAGACTGAACACTAAGTTTTTCATGAATGCGGTTTAATTTTTTTTGATAGCATATGCTGTAAAATAGGCATTTATCATCACGTGGAAACTTACCGTTTTTTTATTCCATATACCCTTACTTTAAAGTCCTGCAGTTTTAAATTAATAGGGATCGAATCTGTATAAATAGCAGCTTCAAATTTGAGATCGGTGATATTGCGGTAATCATCCAATGTAAAAAGGTCATTCACAGAAATACTGTTCCATTGGCGGGGAATAAAATCAGTTTTGCTTAGCGTAACAATATCCCGTTTGGAATAGTATAAATAATGGCGGTTATTATTTTTTGTATCAATCAGTGCAAAGCGAAGCGTAGGATGATTGTCAATGTATTGTCCCGGCATATTTACTTTGGCAGACGCTTCTACATACAAATATTTAAAGTTGTGAGGCACTTTAAAATCAGGCATTAGGCTGGTGTCGGGCAGTTTGGCAAAAATGAGTTTAGCGCCGGGATCATTATAAGAAAAAATCAATTCTTTATGGTCTGGCAATATGGGTTGTTCTGCGGGGAAGACTTTATTGCTGTCGCAGACATAATTATTGATGATCTTAAAGTTTTCCCGCAGTGCTGTTATGATGTTTTTTATTGAATCATTTTTATAGGGAACCTGCAGAAGATCTGGCGTTAACTTGTATAGCTGATCATCAGAAATAAAATAATTTTTCCAGATATAATCATTTATTTCCCTGCTCCACGACATAAATGCCATGGAATGAATATTTCTGAATGCTGTTGCCGTATCTATTACATCGCCCAGCCAATGAACCTCAGCCGGTTTGTAAGGAAGATTAAAATTATGCAATACAAAGTTGGTGATAGTGGGTGCAATGTTGTTGTGCGAATTAACAGAATAGAATTTTTGTGATTTTTTCAGCATGGGCGAATAAACAATAAACGGGACGTGATAATCATCGATCTCGCCGGTAGAAGGGAAGGATCCGATATGATGATCGCCTGTTATAAAGAAGATCGTGTTGCCGTATTCAGGCCGCTTTGCATAATCAGAAAAAAATTTATTTATACAATCATCAGCAAACATGAATGTTACAAGAACGCCTTTCGTTTCTCTTAGTGTTCTTTTAATATCCTTTGCCACACTCATTGTCTTCAGCTTTTGGTCGAAAAGCTTTTCATACGATGGCTTTTGCTGGAATAAATAAGGCATGTGAGAAGTAGCGGTATGATAAATATTTAAATAAGGCATTTTCTTAACGGAATCCATTACTTCAAAACTTCTGCTGAAAAGTGCGTCATCAGGATAACCCATGGACCAGCCTTCTTCACCCACACCCATTTCTTTATATTTTGAAGGATATTGAGAAAGAATGAAGTCTGTTCCCTGCAATCTTATATACCCTCCCATATTATCAAAATCAGGATTGAAACCAATCATAAAGCTGGTATAATAACCATTCGCTTTTAAAATCTTAATTAATGATAAATGTTCAGGCATTACATTCATTATAGAAAAGCCGCGTTTTCCATAAGGTAACGAGCCCGAAATAGCGGGATGTGCGGCGAATGTGCCGGGAGCAGTACTCAAAAAGTTATCCCACACAAGGCTGTGAAGAGATAATGAATCTAAGAAAGGGGTGAAGCTTCCTGCGTATGCACGATCTCCGCTAAAATCCCTGGATAACCCTTCTACGACCAGTATCACAATGTTAGGCGGGGTAGTCTTCAAATTAAAAAAAGATCCGAGCACATCTTTATTATCGTTCTTGTGTAATAAAGGATATTCTTTATTCGTGAATTGAAACGGCTGATTTTGCTGATAGAATGAAATTTGTTTTTCCAGCTCTTTATTGTTCAGCGGGTGATTCTTAGCTTTTGAAGTAAGGTAATGATAGCTGTCCTGTATCCAGTAGGTTAGCTTGTTGCTGGTTAAATAATAGCCGCCTATTTTTTGAAAATTGCCGGGAGAAGGATTTGAATATCCTGCAAACAAAACTGCAGCAAGAAACAGGAATGCCGAAACAAATATTATTTTGGTATTTACCGCGAGATTTTTAAAAGCTTTATAATATAACAAAAAGTACAATCCTATATATAATACAAATGGAACAAAGACCTTCAAACTTCCCGACATCATTTGTTTTACGGTGGTAAGTGACTCAGCCGTTTTTCTTGTAAAAAATTCGTGATCGAACGGAGTATTCCTTTCAGAAAAAGTAAGGATCAAACCAATATAGCAGATCAGTACTACAAGGTTTATTAAATGAAAGAAAACGAAAGCAATCCTTTTGTTCAAAAAATATAAGAGAAGAAAAGGAAAGAAAATGATGAAACCATATATAAAGACCATCCATGCATCGTACAATAAACCATATGCTTCAAAACGATAAGCCTGGTCTATAAATAATTTGGAGGCGACAAAAAAGTATTCATATATCCTGGTAAGAAAGACAGTCACCAGAAAAGACAGAAATACCCGGAAATACTGGCGGGCGAAAACCATTTTTTGAAAGGGCATCAGGGATGAATTGATTTCGAAAAATTAATTTAATTACTTTGAACTTATGAAAATAATAATGAAGGTGGTGCTAGCCTTAACTTTTTGTTCGCAGTTAATGGCTCAAAACCCAATCAAAAATATTGTGATTGTTACTTTAGATGGTATGCGCTGGCAGGAAGTTTTTAACGGAGCTGATCCTACTTTATTGAACAATAATAAGTTTACCCCGGATATAAAAGAACTTTCATCAAAGTTCTGGGCAGAAACAAATGAAATAAGAAGAGCAAAACTTTTCCCTTTTTTATGGAGTACCGTAAAACAAAATGGAAGAATATATGGCAACAGAAATGCAGGCAACTATGTAAATGTTGCTAACCGCTATCACATATCTTATCCCGGGTATAATGAAATTTTCAGTGGTTATCCCGATACTGCAATCTCATCAAATAAAAAGATCCCTAACCCAAATGAAACCGTGCTTCAGTTTATCAATAGACAAAAAGGGTACGAGGGTAAAGTCGCCGCATTTACTTCATGGGATGTGTTCCCCTATATTTTTAATTCAGCGCAAAGCGGTGTATATGTAAATGCAGATATTGATACACTTAAATTTTCTACGCCTCAATTTTCCTTGCTGAATGATATACAATTTTTGAGTACGAAACCTATTGGTGTAAGAACTGATGTGCTCACATACATGGCTGCAAGAGAATATATGAAAACGTATAAACCGAGGGTATTATATATCGGGCTTGATGAAACTGATGATTACGCCCATCGCGGAGAATATGATCATTACCTGGAAAGTGCGAATGCAAGTGATGCTATGCTTGCAGACCTGTGGAGGACCATTCAATCAATTCCTCAATATAAAGACAAGACAACCCTGATCATTACATGCGATCATGGGCGTGGTGATAAGATCAAAGAGAACTGGCGGCATCATGAGAAAGGTATTGAAGAATCTGGTGAAACATGGATAGCAATGATGGGGCCGGGAATAATACCTGCGGGTGAAATGCAAGGCCGGGGTCAATTATACCAGCAACAGATTGCAGCTACTATAGCACAACTGCTTGGTTTAAAATTTAGATCCTCTCACCCGGTAGCAGCTGCAATCGAGTTTTAATGGTTAACTAGTTTTTTTGGAAAAAAACGGGACGCAAAGGTCCGGTACAAACTTTAATGATTTATTATTTGAAAGGCGGAGGCTTTACCTCTTCTTTCTTTGGCATTGTTGCTTTTGGCTTTTGCCCCGGCAGTGTTGAATCCCTGTTGTTGTCCCTTTTTCTGATGGGCTGATTAATAGGGCGTGTTCCATTTCCTGAAGGGGAAACGTTATTATCTCTCCGGTTAGGTTTGTTAAGCAGCGTATCACTTTCTGCGCCGATATCTTCAGGCTTTCCTTCCGGAGGCACATCACTATAATTTTCAGCCGTGCCGTTACCCATATTTTCGCCTTGTGCACCGAGGTCAAGCGTAGTAGAACTGTTCCAGTCATATATCACCTCATTGTTCATCGATTCAGGCTTAATGAAGTGTGCATTTTTATCAATATTTAAATTCGGATCCGCCAAACATTTCTGGTAGAAATAGGCCCATACAGGAAGCGCCATCGATGCACCTTCACCAGCTTTTGAATTCAGCCGGATGAACCGGTCATCGCAACCCGTCCACACACCAGCCAGTAATTGCGGAGTATAACCCATAAACCATGCATCACTGTTATCGTTCGTGGTTCCTGTTTTACCTGCTATATCACCTGAAACACCGTAGCTCCACATTCTGCGGCCGGTACCATGTTGTACAACACCCTGCATCATTGAAATAACGGAATAGGCCGTATTCTCACTGATCACTTCTTTACGCTGAGGCATATTTGTTTGCAGCACGTTACCATTCCTGTCTTCGATCCTTGTAATAAAAAATGGTTTTACATTAAAGCCTCTTCCGGGGAACATGCTATAAGCCTGCATCATTTCATATAGTGATATTTCACCGCTACCAATCGCTATAGAAGGATAAGGCTGAAGATCCTGGGATTGTACACTGCAGTTACGAAGGAATTCAATAAAACGTTTTGCTCCATCGGCTCCTGCTCCGCCAACCTGTTTCATAATGTATGCAGTAGCGCAGTTACGTGACCATGCAAGTGCTTCTGCCATCGACATCGTTCTGCCTGTACATGTTGCACCCGTAGCAGGAACAGTTCCGTATTGACCAAAACTTTGCTGTACATCTTCTACCGGCGTACTGGGAGTAAAACCGCCGTCTTCAATGGCCATGCTGTATAATAATGGTTTGATAGTAGAGCCTACCTGCCTTCTTGTTCCAACATTTACGTGATCGTATTTATAGGTTTTGAAATCTATTCCGCCCACCCAGGCTTTTATTTCACCATTTTGAGGATCCATCGCCATAAAGCCTGCCTGCAGCATTTGCCTGTGATACCTGATAGAATCATAAGGAGTCATCACTGTATCTTTTCCCCTGTTATTATTCCAGGCAAAAACTTTCATTGGTGTTTTTTGATAGAAAGATTTTTTAATATCATCCTCATCAACACCTTCTTTCTTCATATTCCTCCAGCGGTCGCTATTTTTCATCGCAGCCTGCAAAACACTTTCATAGTTCTTCCAGACAGAACCTGTTTTTATGTTTGACTGATAGTTTAATTCTTTTTGCATAGCACTCATCTGCTTACCAACTGCTTCTTCCGCATATATCTGCATTCTTGGATTGATGGTAGTATATATTTTTAACCCGTCGCGGTAGAGGTCATATGCATCTCCATTGGGTTTGTTATGCGACTTGCACCATCTTTTCATTTCTTCACCCATCACCATTCTTAAATAGGGCGCAAGGCCATTATTTTCATCCATCTTCTGGTAATTCAAAACAATTGGTTTCGTCTTAATAACTGCGGCTTCTCCTTCAGACAAATAATTATTTCGCACCATCTGGTTAATAACCGTGTTTCTTCTTTTTAAAGCATTGTAAGGATTACGTCTTGGATTATACAGTGTAGCAGCCTTTAACATACCTACCAGCACTGCAGCTTCGTCTACATTTAAACGATCGGGGTCTTTCTTAAAAAAAGTTTTCGAAGCGTTTTTAATTCCATATACATTATCACCAAAAGCAACTGTATTGAGATATAAGGTGATGATCTCATCTTTTGTAAAGTTCCTTTCCAGTTTTACAGCGATGATACATTCTTTAATTTTCTGAAGGCTGCGCATTAAAAAATTACTGGTGCTCCAGTTTTCAGTGAATAAATTCTTTGCTGTCTGCATCGTTAATGTACTTGCACCGCCCTGGCCGCCAAAACTAAAAAATGCACGGGCAAGAGAACGCGGATCAATACCGTTATGATCGTAAAAGCGCTCATCTTCTGTTGCTACCAGCGCATTGATAACATGTTTGCTGATGTCTTTGAATTCTACATTCACCCTGTCTTGCAAATAGTATTTGCCCATAGTGGTGCCGTCTTCCGCATATACTTCACTGGCTAATGACGCAGTTGGATTTTGCAATTCATCTATTGAAGGCATTTTTCCGAAAACACCCCAACTGGCAAGGAGGATCAGCAGGATAACAAAGCCCACACCGATAAAAAAACTTCGCCAAAGGATTTTAATGGATTTACTCATAATGAGAAGATTAGCTTCAGATTTTTTGTAAAACTAACAAGTTTTGATCCACGATTTTCAATCTCTAAAATTTACCAGGCAATGCTTTCTGCAGCATATTGATATAACCGTCCAGGTCTCCGTTTTCTTTTAGCAGCGCCAGGTTATTATTACTGATAATCAAAAACCTGTACTTGTCTTTTTTTAGCCATGGAATGATGCGTGTACTTGCAAGAGGAGCGTTTTTATCAACATATTCCATCGCGGCTCCTGCATCTTTGAACCCACCAATTTGTACAAGCAGGTACTGATCATTTAACCGGGTATTGGTAATAGTGAGGGGCTGACTATAATATTTTTCCTGGTTGAATCGGTTAAACGCATTTCGAACTTCATTAGTAAATACGGGGTCCACTTTATCCAGCAGTACAATTACAAAATGACTGCCATCCGGGTTAAACGTAAATTGTTTAGTAGTTACCGCTGCCGGTTGGGTAATGTGTACGATAGAATCTTTTTTCTCTATCACTTTTTTATCTGGCTGAATAACAACAGACAGATCTGTTTTTGGTTTCTGAAGTGATTCCGGCGTGCTGAGATCAACGGCTTTAACCACTTCGTCTTCCTTCCGGTTTACATTAAGACTTGTTAAATAACTTTCAATTTGTGAGCGGCGGTTTAATACATCGATCATCGTTCTTGCTCTTTCCGCTAAAGGAGAAGAAGGATGTAATTGAACAAGGGAGCTAAGTTTATTGATCGCAGCGCTGTCCTGCTGTAGTTTTACATAATAAATCGCTTCTATAAAAAGCATTTGCGGCGTCCAGTAGTTATTACCATATAAACTATCAGCACTTGCTTTTTGTTTTTGGGCGGCCAAAAAATTTCCTTCAATAAAAAGATCGTATATCTTTTCGTACTGGCGGGTTATGGCTTGATTTTTATCTGCAGGAGATCTTCCTGTCCTTAAGTATTCAGACCATATACTATTAGGGAAACGGCTTAATAAAACTGATTTTACAGAATCAGCCACAACATAATTACCCGATTTTGAAAGGTTATTATAAAGCGCAAATAATCCTTGCTCATTCAATTTTTCCGGAAAGCGTCTTCCTAATTCCTTATAAACTTCAGCCGATGATGAATAATCCATCAGATCATCCTGGAAAATTTTTGCATTTGACAAAAGTGATTCTTCAATGATTTTATTTGAACTGGTTAATTGTTCTTCTGTTAAAGGGTATGATAAATTTTTGGCTATACTGTCTGCTGCTATTTTGTTGATTGCATCCGGCGAAGCAGGAGGGTTGTTAGCTATATTTCCCCCACTGGCGGTCATATCAACAAAAGACTGTCTTCTCCAGTTATCTACGTTCGGCCGATTACCCCACTGAGCCCTGAACGCTTTAAAACCATTATTCTTCATCACATTGTTATTAAAATACCATTCGCTGGAGGATGAAGTATTAAAAAGATCAGCAGAGGAATTATTTCCCGGAACGAAAGAACCACCGATTAACTGATCAGCCATTTTCCCCTGCCGGTTCTTTTTTCTCAGTAGTGCATTTCTTTCTGTCTCTGGTAGAGATGAGAGATATTGAATGCTATCCTGCACTTTAATATTAGTTAGGTTGGTGATGAGAAGTTGAAGTACAGGTTTTCTTTTTGAAACAATTAATTTTTGTGCTTCTGTAAGGTAACCGAGTTGTATGCTGTCATAATCTGCAGATGCCAAATCATAATGATGATCAGAAAAATCGATATCACCTAAAGTAAAAAAAGATAAAGCTTTTTGTGATGAAGTCGCAGAGGAGTTGGCCGTACTTTTAATCAGTAACTGCCGGGTAAGATTTTTATCATTTGCATTCATGGCCATTTGTGCCGCTGCATAATAAATGATATCGCGGTATTCTGCATATTTTTCTCTTTTGGCCATCTGGAGCAAATGATCCAGTTTTTGTTTGTAACCCAGTCCTGCGGAATCTTTAGCAGCAACAGTCGTATGCAGGTTGGCAAAAACTTCTAATACCGGGTCAGTGGCATGGTTAGCTGCATTACTGTACCATTGAACTGCGAGTTTATTATTACCTGACAATTCATATAGCTGGGCTATTAAAAATTCTCTTCTTGCTTTTTCCTGTTTGTTATCAGTGGCATTCAGCGAATGCGATAAATAAGCCGCTGCCGTATCATAAATCTTTTGGGTATAATAATGATATGCAAGCATTTCATTTAACTGCGGATATAATCTTTCCGGAAAAGCAGGATCATGTTTTAGTATTTGCAGGATCCCGTTTGCAATTCCATTCTGGCCGCTTTCGATATAACTGCGGGTAAGCCATAGCAGCGCTTCATTTCTGACTGGCGATTTTTTGAACCAGTTTTTTTTCTCTTCAGTCGAGACACTAAAAATACCATTGGTATTCGAGAGATTACTTCCAAGGGGAATATCATAACCACCTTCTTCTTTTGGAGCAAAGGCATAATTAATGAATTGGAAAACTGCGTTTGCCGAATCAAAATCCTTCCGTAAAAAATAAGCTTTACCCAACAGAAGATACATATCATCTGTCCAGTCACTCCTCAGATCATGTAATAAAATTCCGGATACAGATTTATAGATCACTGAGTCGAGTTCGTTCTGGTTAGCAGCCGTAGCATCAAGCGTATAATTATAAAAGGGCAGCAGTGTACTGTAATCCTCTCTGAAAGCTGTTTGAGCCTGGTCGATTATCAGAGCGAGTTTGTTATTGGCGTTGAAATAATAATTGTAGCGGGTGAAAGTATTCTGGAAGAACCTGCCCGGGGCTGTTAACTTTTTCTGACCTGTTTTTTCTGCCCTCAATTGCCGGTTTTCATAGGCTTTGGGTTTATTGGAAAGTTCAAGCGTGGAGTTTGACTGGGCATACAATGCCAGGTTGAAAATCAAAAAGCAGAATACAAATAAACAACGGGTAAATTGCATATAACCTTAAGGTTTAGGTTTTTAGGCTGAAGCTGCAAGGGGAAGTTGCTTAGAAAAAAGCCCTTATACCTTACTCTTTAAACCTTAATCCTCTATATAAACGTATATCTTCAAAAATATTTTAAAATTACCGTTTATTTCTCATTGGATTGTTAAACTGGTTGTTTGATTATTACCTTTATTTCTTATTAAAATAATGGCAAAACTAGATCCGTCAAGTACATTAAAGCGCCTGCGTAATCGTTATCGCCTGGTGGTAATGAATGATGATACATATGAGGAAGTGGTCACTTTCCGGCTCACCCGCACCAGTGTATATATCAGCTTAAGTATGATATTTGTTTTGCTGGTTGGATTAACCGTCGCATTGCTCGTCCTTACTCCTCTACGATATTATATTCCCGGTTATGGTACCAGGCAGAGCCAGGTGCAGTTACAAATGTTGAAAATGCGAACCGATTCGCTTGAACAATCCATACAATATAAAGACCGGTACCTCGATAATATCCGTAAGATCCTGAATGGCGAAAACCCTGTAATTAAAGACACTGCTGTGTTTAAGGTTCCTGAACATGAAGTATCAAAAGACTAATTCTAACCGGCATCTCCTGTTAAGATATGCCGGCCTCACTATGCAAATCCTTGTGGGATTGGGACTGGCTGTGTTTGCAGGCTACTACGCTGACCGCTTTTTGAAATTTGCTTATCCATTATTTGTTTGGATTTTACCTTTGATCGTAATTATCACCATGATCGTTAGAGTGATAAAGGATACTTCATCAAAAAATAAATAATGATTAAAAAGAAGAGGCTTGTAGCGTTGCCGCTGTTAATTATGTTTTTGCTGCTCAGTCTTTTATTTTATGTATTCAGGAACTGGCAGAGGGACCACCATATAGATCCGGTAGTAGTAATGGCAGCTAATGCGCTGATGTTTGCTTTAGCCTCTATAGCAGTGATGATGCATAAACGAACCATTCATAATCCTAATCCAAATGTATTTGCCAGGAGTATTATGGGAGCTACGATGATCAAGTTATTCATAATCGCTATCACGGCACTTGTCTGGTTTGTTGCTGCAAGGCCGGGCAGAAATGTGAATGCTATTTTTTTTGCTATGGTGCTGTATGTTTTTTATACCATCCTTGAAGTAAAAATTGCGTTAGAACTGAATAAGAAAAAAGAATGAGTTCTGTTGAACACCCAATGAAGGCCCTGGAAGAGTTTGTACCGGAGGGAAGTTTTGAGCAGGTTGTACACTACCTCAATTTTTATAAAGTACATCTTACCGTAACAAAAGCCCGCAGATCCGTACTGGGAGATTACCGCCATCCTTTTCGGGGGAAAGCACACCGTATTACCGTTAACGGCAATCTTAATCAATATGAATTCATCATTACACTCCTGCACGAACTGGCTCACCTGCTTACATTCGAGCAATTTGGAAATAAAGCTGAAGTTCACGGGCCGGAATGGAAGAAGACTTACAGCCAGTTGCTGACTGATTTTGTAGAGTTGAAAATCTTCCCCGGCGATATTGAAAAGGCGCTAAAAAAATCAATCAGGAATCCTTCAGCCACGGCCAACGGAGAAACAGAATTATTGCTCATACTCCGTCAATATGACCGGCATAAAAAGCCCGGAATGCATATGATACAGGAATTGCCTGGGGGTTCCATCTTTCAAACACACGATGGGAGAACTTTCAGAAAAGGAGAGCAGTTGAGAAAACGCTTCAGGTGTATAGAAATAAAAACGGGGCTGATTTATTTATTCAGCCCCGTGTATGAGGTGAGAGTGGTTGGCAGTTGATAGTTGGCGGTTGGATAGTTGGCAGTTGGTGGTTGGCAAAGTACAATTGTATTTTCCTTGCCAACCGCCAACTATCAACTGCCATCTACGCTACCGCCTTCTTAACCAAAGCTGCGGCTTCGCTTAATAAAATAGCAGACTGAACTTTCAACCCGCTTTCATCAATTAGTTTTTTTGCTTCTACCGCGTTTGTTCCCTGCAAACGAACAATGATGGGTATAGTAATATTTCCAAGTTTATTGAAGGCTTCTATTACACCGGCAGCCACACGATCGCAGCGAACAATACCGCCGAAAATATTGATGAGTATCGCTTTTACATTCGGGTCTTTCATGATGATCCTGAAACCGGCTTCCACTGTTTGTGCATTGGCAGTGCCACCTACATCAAGGAAGTTTGCGGGTTCGCCACCGCTTAATTTGATCATATCCATGGTAGCCATTGCTAAACCAGCGCCGTTTACCATGCAGCCCACATTGCCATCCAGTTTTACAAAGTTGAGATTGTACTGGCCAGCTTCAACTTCTGTCGGGTCTTCTTCACTCACATCACGAAGATTAGCAAGATCACCATGGCGCATCAAAGCATTATCGTCAACATTCATTTTGCAATCGACAGCTATTATCTTTTCATCGCTGGTTTTAAACAGCGGATTAATTTCCAGCATGCTGCAATCAAGACCAACATAGGCATTGTATAAATTCGTTACAAACTTTACACAGCTTTTAAAAGCATCGCCGCTTAAACCCAGGTTAAAAGCAATTTTTCTTGCCTGGAAGCCCTGCAATCCGCCGGAAGGATGCACCCACTCTTTATATATTTTATCTGGTGTATTATGCGCTACTTCTTCAATATCCATTCCGCCTTCAGTGGAATACATTATTACATTCTGGCCTTTTGCACGGTCGAGCAAAATAGACAGGTAAAATTCTTTTACATCATTTGGTCCGGGATAATATACATCCTGCGCTACTAATATCTTGCTCACTTTTTTTCCTGCTTCACCTGTCTGGATGGTAACCAGTGTTCCACCCAAAAGATTCTTAGCAATAGCGGTAACGTCTTCCAATTTTTTTGCAACGGCAACGCCTCTTTGTTCTGTACCCTGTATTTTTCCTTTTCCACGGCCACCCGCATGGATCTGTGCTTTAATTACGGCGAAACTGTTATTCGTTTCATTCTTGATCTGCCTGTAGGCTTCTTCAGCTGCCATTACATTGTCGACCGCAATGCCTTCCTGCACGGGCACATTATATTTTTTCAAAAGCTCTTTTGCCTGGTATTCGTGGAGATTCATCTTAAGTATTTGAGCGGCGAAGATAGGAAAACATCATTTTCGGTTTTGGGATTTTTCAAATCAGTCCACCCGGCAGTTTGTGCGGCATTAAATGCTTTTATATATCTTGAAGTGTGTAACAGCCGCTATATGCGAAAACTTTTCTACCTGCTTTTCATTTTTTTACCTGCATGTGCATCCCACCATTCTATGCAGGTTTTGCGAACTGCAAACAATGAACATGTTATAACCGGAACTGATTTTTATCATATAGCTGCCGCGTTCGACTGGAAACGCCGTGATTCTTTTGCGATGAGAGAAAGTTTTAATGGCAACTTTCCTTCATTCATGAAAAAATTTGTTCCGGTTACTTCTTCAGTACGCGACAGCAGTGGTCATTTAATTACTGTGGTTTATTATGTGTCTCCTGATTACTGGAGCATTGGCTCTGATGACGACTGGGCCAGGATACCATTAACGCCTGTTGCGGCACAGGCAATCGCTGATTCATTTAATTGTTTTCTTCCAACCAGGAAAATGGTGGATGATATTTATAAGCAGGCAAAAGTAAAATTAGAGCCCGTTCCTATGTATGCGTTCAGGGATAGTACGGTTACCATGTGGCAGCATCATTTAATAATAGAGGGCCAGCGCAAAGGGCGGGAAGGATTAATTGCAGGAATTAAAAAAGACATAGTGATCTCGGGTAAAATTACAAGAGATACCAAACCTTACCGGGTGGCGATCTATGGGTGGCACAAACTTGATGGAAAAGCTATTCAGCCTTTGTATACCGGGCATGTAAACTGGTATGCAGACTATAGCCATGGTGTTCGTTTGATCTACCGGGAAGTTTGGGTGAACGGAAAGGAGATGGATTATATTGATGTATTAAAACACCCTGTTTATCATTTATTATTGTGTGATGAGGCGGATTGTGATGTGTACAGGTATAACGAGAACTATGCACCATTAATTCAAAAGTAAAATTCAAAAATAAAAGAAGAGGGTCGCCTTTTTTCTTTTCAACCAAACCTATATGAGAAAGTTTTTACTCTTTATTTCATTAAGCATTTTAGTCAACCTTTCTTTTGCTCAAAGAACAATTATCCACTGCGGTAAATTAATAGACGTCACGAGCAAAAATGTACTCGCTAATTATTCCATTATCGTTGACAAGAATATTATCACTGATATCGTGAAGGGCTTTGCCAATCCTGCCCAGGGAGACAATGTGATCGATCTGAAAAATAAAACGGTAATGCCCGGTTTGATCGACATGCACGTTCATCTTGAACACGAAACGAGTCCAACCGCTTATATGGATGAGTTTACATTAAACCCTTCGGATATTGCATTTAAGTCGGTTGTATTTGCACAGCGCACTTTAATGGCCGGCTTTACAACAGTGAGAGACCTGGGAGGTACCGGTGTAAATATTTCTTTACGAAATGCCATTAACAAAGGCGTCGTGCCCGGCCCGAGAGTTTTTACAGCAGGCAAAGCCATTGCAACTACGGGCGGTCATGCAGATCCTACAAATGGTTATCGCAAAGATCTGATGGGCGATCCGGGACCTGCAGAAGGTGTTGTAAATGGAGTTGATGATTGCCGCAAAGCAGTTCGCCAGCGTTATAAGGAAGGGGCTGATGTAATTAAAATTACTGCATCCGGCGGCGTTTTAAGTAATGCAAAGAGCGGCGAGAACCCACAGTTTACAGAAGAAGAAATGAGGGTAATTGTAGAAACGGCAAAGGATTATGGATTTAAAGTAGCTGCGCATTGTCATGGTGCTGAGGCCATGAAAAGAGCGGTTCGTGCCGGTGTGAATTCTATAGAGCATGGTACATTGATGGATGAAGAAACGATGACACTGATGAAACAACACGGTACTTATTATGTGCCTACTATTACCGCCGGAAAATCAGTTGCTGATTCAGCAAAAAAACCTGGGTATTATCCTGAGCTGGTAACACCGAAAGCATTGGCGATCGGTCCACAAATACAGAACACTTTTGCAAGAGCATATAAAGCGGGAGTAAAGATCGCATTTGGTACAGATGCCGGGGTATACGCACATGGAAAGAACTGGATGGAATTTGTTTACATGACAGAAGCGGGTATGCCTGCAATGGAAGCGATAAGGTCTGCGACCGTAAATGCCGCAGATCTTTTAGGCACTTCTGATAAAATGGGTTCGATCGATAAAGGAAAATTTGCAGATATTATCGCGGTTGACGGAGATCCTTTAACTGATATTAATGCAATGGGCAGAGTGAGTTTTGTAATGAAGGATGGGAAAGTTTATAAGACTGAAATCGAAAATTGGAAATAAAATCAGGTGCAGAGGAATTGAAAAACCAGTTTATGGAAAATATAATTCCTTAAAATATCGCTGTTGTAAAAATGGAATAAAGCATTTCCAGAAATCGCTTCGTTTAATAACACCTTTACTTAAGAGGCGATAGTAATCTGTAACAGGCCGGTAAATGATCGTATAGAAAAATATGGCAAATACAAACCATGAAGGAGCTATTTGATGCTCACGGATAAGAAAGTATAGGATTACTAAAGGAGCAAATATGATAAAATGATAGGACAGTGTTTTCATATGAATGCTTAGTCGGCTATAAATATAAATCATTTTTATTTGGTTATTTACCCGGCGGGCACAATTGGTGCGGGCAACGAGTTGTTCAAAGAACAGAAAGTACAAGTGAGTGGCACAACAGGTGGTGACAATGTTATGCAGCCCGTCCCCAAATATTTTTTTGCATTTCTGTGTGACTGACACGGTAAAAAACCCGGCCCCCGAATCTGCCGCCTCAATCTTATCTTTGTCGCCTTTCAAATAAACATATGTCAACAATATTGGAGCAACTGGGAGAAACGGCTGATTTTATTAATAAACAGCAAAAAGTAACGGCGAAAATTGGTATCGTACTAGGCAGCGGACTGGGAAATTTAACAGCCGATATAGAAGTTTCTAAAGAAATCTCTTATGCTGATATTCCACATTTTCCGGTAAGTACGGTGGATGGTCATAGCGGAAAACTGATCATAGGAAAGATCAGCGGCAAAGAAGTGGTGGTGATGGCAGGCAGGTTTCATTTTTATGAAGGTTATCATCCGGCGCAGGTGGCATATCCCATCCGTGTAATGAAACAACTGGGTGTTGAGACTGTTTTATTATCAAATGCGGCTGGCGGCGTGAACCCTTCTTTTAAAGTAGGCGACCTGATGCTGATCACTGATCATATCAGCATGTTTGCGATAAACCCTTTGCTGGGGAAAAATGAAGAAGAGCTGGGTCCGCGTTTTCCTGATATGAGCGAACCTTACAGTAAAGAATTAATTGAGAAAGCAAAAGCTATCGGGAAAAAATTAGGGTATGAATTAAAGGAAGGTGTTTATACCGGCGTAACAGGTCCCACTTTTGAAACCCGTGCGGAATATAAACTGATTAAAGCAGTAGGGGGCGACGCGGTGGGTATGAGCACGGTGCAGGAAACGATCGCAGCCGTTCATGCAGGAATGAAAGTTTTTGCGATGAGTGTAATAACCGATATCGGCATTCGTGCAGAGGATAATATTATTACACATGAAGAAGTGCTGGCCGCTGCTAAAGACGCTGAACCTAAATTAACAAAACTGTTTACTGAAATGGTAGCAGTTATTTAAGCAATTACCGTATTGTTGGGCATGAATATTTTCCGGAAAATCTTATTGCTGATGTTACTGCTGGTTGGGATCATACAGGTGCATGCGCAAAGACCTGGATTGAAATTGCCGACCGGAGGAGAAGTGATACAGACTGGCC
This sequence comes from Chitinophagaceae bacterium, assembly GCA_028288595.1. GTDB lineage: Bacteria > Bacteroidota > Bacteroidia > Chitinophagales > Chitinophagaceae > JAQBNK01. Next base: position 46,142 of record JAQBNK010000152.1, on the reverse strand, counting down.
AGGGAAGACCGGTAAAAAAATCGTCGGGAAATGATTCTTTAAAGCATAGGGACGCACTGGAAGATTCCATCACTATTTATTATCGCTATTTTGATTCTACAAGAATAAGACTGTTGGATTCTTCCATCAATGATTTTTATTTACGGTACCCGGTGCCTTATTATTATAACACTTTAGGAAACCTGGGGCAACCTGCAACATCGCTTATTTTCCGCCCTGGATTGAAGCCCGGATTTGATGCTGGCTTTCATGCATATGATGTTTATAATTTTACGATTGAAGGAACTAAGTTTTATCAAACTACGAGACCGTATACCGAACTGGGATACTTAATTGGTAGCCGTGGCGAACAAATGATCGATGTGGTGCATACACAAAACAGGGGGAAGAATACTAATCTTGGATTTGAATACAGGCTCATTAATTCGCCGGGCGCTTTTAGAAACCAGGGAACTAATATCAATAACATCAGGCTGAATGTCGGTTATCAAAGCTCGAATAAAAGATATGCTGCTTATTTTATTTTTCTGAATAACAAGGTTCGTGTAAATGAAAATGGCGGACTGAGAAATGAAAAGGATTTAGACAGTCTTGCGCTGAATGATCCTTTCGAGGTAACTACAAGACTGGGAACCAATGCGTCTACCAGCAGGAATTTTTTTAACCCGGATATTATAACAGGCGACTTGTATAAAGAAAATATTTTTCTTCTGCGCCAGCAATATGATATTGGTCAGAAAGATTCACTTGTTGTTGATACCGTTACTTATCGTTTGTTTTATCCAAGAATAAGATTGCAGCATACATTTATTTATTCAACTAATCTTTATTCGTTTAATGACCGGGGAACGGATAGCTCTTTATACAGTCAATATTTTAATTATCGCATTAATCCGGGTGATACTATCATTTTTAAAGATACCTGGCACCGGTACAGCAATGAATTTAATGTTGTGAGTTTTCCTGTGAAGAATAACCTGAACCAATTCTTAAAGCTGGGTATAGGACTTGAAATTTTAAAGGGACAGTATAAGGATACTTTGAGCGTGAACCTGAATGATGTTTACCTGAGCGCCGAATACAGGAACCGCACCCGTAACCAACTATGGGACCTGGATGCTGCGGGGAAGTTTTTTTCTGCCGGACCGCTTGCAGGTGATTATTCTTCTTTAATCAGTTTAAAAAGATTGTTAAGTAAAAAGCTCGGTTACCTTGAAGCCGGCTTTCAAAATATTAACAGGTCGCCGTCTTATAATTATAAAGAGTATACTTCTTTTCCTATACACGCTGTTACGGGGTTAAAGAAAGAAAACATAACGAGAGTTTTTGGATCATTGGATAATCCTGAACAGAACCTTACACTTTCAGCAGAATATTATGTTTTAAAAAACTATACTTACATGGATAGTTTTTATAAGGTAAACCAGCAATCATCTTTATTTAACCTGCTCCATTTATCTCTTGAGAAAAAGTTTCGGTTAACAAAACATTTAAACTGGTATACAGAAGTTCATGTGCAGCAAACTACCGGTAATCCGCCTGTACATGTTCCTTTTATTTTAACACGAAACCGTATTGCTTTTGAAGGTAATTTTTTCCAGAATTTATTTCTTTCTACAGGGTTAGAGATAAGGTACTTTACTCCTTATAAAGCCAATGGATATGCTGCACTAACCAATCAATTCTATTTACAGAATTCAACTACGTTATCTAATCGCCCTGACATTAATGCCTACCTGAACTTCAGAATAAAAAGTTTTAAAGCTTTTGTAAGAGTGGAGAACCTTAACACGTTTGATTTTAAGAACGGGGGTTTTAAACATTATAATTATGCAGCTCCCCATTTCCCGCAACAGTCGATGTGGGTGAGGTTAGGAGTGTGGTGGAGTTTTGTGAATTAGGTTGCCACTAAGACGCCAAGTTTTAAGGGCTGTGTTGCCTTTGTCTTCTTTGAGTCTTTGCGTCTTTGTGGCTAATCTTCGAAAAAAGCAATCGTTCCGCCCACCCAGGTTTTATCTTTATTATATCGTACCCCGATCATTTTGCCCTTGCTAAGCCGTGCGAGATTATGAGTAGCAACGGGCCTGGCCTCACCATCTTTCCAAAAATAAAAAATACGTATCTCTGCTTTTGCCGGCCCATCAGGAGTAGGGATCACATCAGCATATTGAACTTTTCTTTGCAGTATCCAGTTATGTGGATCGGTAATTTTTTGAATATCATTTTTTGTAACATCTATGACCACACCCTGACCTGCAAAAGAGAATAAAGGTTTCAAAACATATTTTTCTAAATCATTTGGAATTGCAGCCAGGTCACTGAGGTAAGTCGTTTCAGGAATGTATTGGTGTTTAATGAGCGGTAAGGTGTATTTACTGATCCTGTAAAACCAGTTCGGATGTGGTACCCATTCAACATCTAATTCTTCAAACAAAATCTTTCCTTTGTCCTGTACTTCTTTTGATTGCTGCTCCAGTTCGTCAAAGATCAACCGGTTATAAATTCTTTTGATCAGAATCTTTTTTTCATCTTTTTGATAGAATAACTTTTTTCCTTCTTTAATTAATTCAGTTAAACAAACCGGTTGCACGCCGGTATAATCCTGTGTGCAATAAAAATCGATCCGTGTTTTTTGCTGGTGAGGAAAGAGTTCCAGGAGAATAACATTTTCCGGATCACAATCGGCAACAATAATCTCTCGCAGTAATTTGGTATAACTGTCTTTTGAAAAACCATTCAGGTAATTATTGAAGTTACCGGGAATGGAAAAATTCTTTCTCATCATTTCAGCCTGTAAAACCTGGTAACCAAAAAGGGTGGGAAAGCCCTGCATTTCTATTAACTGCGGCTCTAATTCTCCGGCGAAATTTTGACAAATACCAAAGTCAAATGCGATAAAATGTGAATGATCATTTTCATTCAGCACTTTTAGATGTTCGGGAATTGCATTCGCAGTTCTTTCTTTAAAATCGGACTCGGTAATCACATCAACAATCGATTCACAGGCGGCAATCATTTTCTCTTTGAATGAACGATCGACAAAAACGGGTGTTTCAGCAAGGCGGAAATCAATGGCACCCGGATGTTTACTGTCGAGATCAGCAAGGTATTGTTCATATTTATTTTCGGTGAATTCTTTATTGAATTGTTCTCTTGCTTCAGTAACCATGCGGATAGATTTACTGCTGAAAATAAAAAATCCCTGCGATATGCAGGGATTTGAATTAATAATGTGTTGTTTTTAGCTGCCCGGATGCGAGCCTTAAAAAATTAGGTAATACATGCTGGTAAGTAAGCCTGATCTTGTCCGGATCATTTAACTGTTCGATCATGCTTTTCCATTTTTCTTCTCCATGATTATCGATCACCGTTTTCTTTTTGTCCTCCCGCTGCAGGTACATGCTCATTCCCTCGCCGTCTGCTTCCGGGTGAAATTGCGTACCGATAAAATATTCATTGAAACGGATTGCCATGATCGCTCTTTCAAATGGAACATGCGGCCGTTCTTTTTCTATGGCTAAAACACGGCCACCCATTTCATGTATCTTATCATAATCAGGTTCTATCACCTGGTATTCGCGGCTGTCAACCGCATAAAAAGGATCGGTTAATCCTTCGAATGTTTTTTCTGCCGGGCCATCTTCCAGCATGTGAACAGGAAAAACCCCGAATGCAGTGCTGTTTCGTTTACAAACATTCGCCACCTCGTAATAGCGGGTGATGAGCTGGTAACTATGACAAATAAAGAAGACTTGTTTTTTGGGATACTTCAAAACATTATTATTCCATTCCTCAATGTTGTGAACCCATGCAAAATATTTTTCTTCCCATTCAGAACCTTCACTTTCTAACGGAGAACCAGGGCCGCCACTGGAAATATAGATATCAAAAGAAGTATCAGGAACCTGCAATTTTTTTCTTACATCAAATTCTTTCACTGAAAGGTTAAGATCGTTTTCCTTTCCCCATTCGCTAATGATCTGGCGGATGCATCGCATACCCTCGTTCGCTTCACCATCATACAGATCCAATATTGCTATGTTCAATTCCATTGGGCAAAATTACGTGCTAACAATTGTTTGGAAGACCTTCAATTATTAACAGGATGTGAAAGATTATTTTAGAAATAGCTCAGATTTGTTTTTGGCGTGAGCGTTAAAAGCGTTTCGTACATGAGCCTGATCGTGTTCTCTATATCAGATTTATGTAATACTTCAACCGTAGTATGCATATATCGTAAAGGGATAGAGATCAATACAGAAGGGCAGCCATCATTTGCATAAGCAAAACTATCTGTATCTGTTCCCGTGCTGCGGCTCACAACCCGCAACTGCAAAGGAATTTGTTTTTTTTCAGCCACAGCCTGCACCACTGTCAATAGCTTGTTATGAACTGCAGGCCCGTAAACAACAACTGGTCCCTTACCACAATTCACTTCTCCTTCAATCAGTTTATTGATCATTGGCGTAGTGGTATCGTGCGTAACATCTGTGATGATAGCGATGTTGGGCTTTATGCGTCGGGCTATCATTTCAGCTCCGCGTAATCCTACTTCTTCCTGCACCGCATTCACAATATATAAACCAAATGGTAATGTCTTTTTATTCTCACTTAATCTCCTGGCAACTTCGGCGATCATAAAACCTCCTATGCGGTTATCAAAGGCACGTCCTACATAATAATCATAAGCGAGTTCATCGAAGCCATCGGCATAAGTAATAACAGAACCGATGTGAATCCCGAGTTGTTCAACTTCTTTTTTATTTCTCGCGCCGCAGTCCAAAAATAAATTCTCAGGTTTTGGAGCGGGGTCCTTGTCTGCATTAGATACCCTGGTGTGAATAGCGGGCCATCCGAACACTGCTTTCACGGGTCCTTTTTTTCCATGAATGATTACACGCAGACTTGGTGCGATCAATGCATCTACTCCACCGTTTCGTTTTACATAAATTAGTCCCTGGTCGGTAATATGATTAACGAACCAGCTGATCTCATCTGCATGCGCTTCAATAACAACTTTAAAAGGAGCATCGGGATTGATAATTCCTACAGCAGTTCCATAAGGATCAACCATTGTTGTATCAACAAAACGAGTGATGTATTGAAGCCACAGCTTTTGCCCGCTGGCTTCAAAGCCAACAGGAGATGCTGTATTGATATAATTTTTTAAAAATTCAAAAGATTCATTGCTGAGCTGCTTATTGTTTTTTGAAACGATTTTATTTGCTTTGGCCATATATTTTTTTTACAGGTAAGTGCTGATGATCCCTGTTAATGCTTTTAGTAGCATCATTCCATCGATCACTGCAAGATAATACAATGTGGATTTTTCCTTCCTTACTTCAAAACTAACCAGCAGCAGAATTACATAAGGTATGCCACGGATAAAAAGCGCGGTGAAGAATTGCGATGTATGAAAAAAGTATACACTCTTTATGACCATGTTCAAAATGATGAGGGGTATCACCACATAAAAGATGGTTTTTGTTGCGCCCAGCCGTACGGGAATTGTATTCAATTGTTTGCGCCGGTCGTATTGCATATCTTTTATATCAAACAGGATGCATAAAAGAGAAATAAAAAGAAAGTTTTGAATAAAGAGCCACTGAACAGGAATTCCATCCGCTGATGTAATGGCAATCCCTTCCCATTTTAAACCAAGCACCGGGTATACCGTAACAAATCCTGCCCAGGCAAAACCAAGAACAAAGGGTTTTAAAATGCCTGCTTCGCGTAGTGGCCTGAAATGTTTTAATAAGGGTATTTCGAATGAATAAGCAATGGATACAAGGGGGAAAATTGCAAGAAGGAAGTAGTCGGTAAATGTTAGGCGGCTGATCCTGTCCAGGTAACGAAAAAAATATAAACCTTCACATATTAGCAAAATGGCGATTGCCGCTATCAGTACAAATCTTACCAGCGGGCGGTGATGACCGTACCATACATTCCTGTTCTTCCTGTCGAACGCTACCATTTCGGGATTAATGAACCGGCTTGCGATGTAATAAACAAGCGTATAAAAAACAATGGTTGCTGTACCAATAATCAGGTAAAACAACCAGTCATTTTCCGGTAACCCAGCCAGTAAATTAGTCTCGATGCAAAGTGCTACTGTACAAAGCGCATAAAATACGTTCCCATAAAAAATGTGAGGTATCAGCCGCTTAAACAAAGCTGTTTATCATTTAGTAATTACAATAGTAGGAGAAGTAACCGTATCGCTTTTATTCTTGGCATTATCCTGTATCCAGAATTTAAAAATACAGGTATCATTTTTATTGCATTGCGAGAGGGTTAACAGCCTCACATAATTAGGATCATAATTATTTCCTTTTTGAAAGGACACAGAAAGTTCAGCGTTCACATTTGCAATGGGAGTAAAATTTGGAACCTTATATTTTGAAACAAAACTTCCTGATGCACAATTCAGCGTAATTTTTTGAACCCATAAGGTATCTTGTATATCTCCCTCCTTATCAGTTACATTTAAAAAGAATTTTAATATTTGGTCATTGCTGCTAAGAACCGGAGTCTCCACTTTTTTAAACGTTAATTGCGGCTTAGTTTCATATTTGTCTTTTTTGCAAGCTGCCAATGTGATTAAACAAAGGGTTAGGAATAATACTTTTACGTTCATTGTTTTTGCTTTCATGTCAAATTTACTTAAAACATATTAACGCTGAATCGTGGATAAATCGTTTGTTGACAATATTTTTCAGCTTGAAAAGTTTGATGAAGTGGCTGCAATAGCTCTTTTTCATCATCAATTCACCAATAACCCGGTTTACAGGGAATGGTGCGAACTGGTAAATGAAACTAATCCGGCAACCATTGAACAGATACCCTTTTTACCGGTTTCGTTCTTTAAATCAAAAAAAATACTCAGTTCAAAAGATGAGCGGGGATTAGTATTTAGCAGTAGTGGCACAACAGGCGCTGCTACCAGTAGTCATTTTGTACCGGACCCTGATATATACAGGAAAAGCTTTATAACCTGCTTCGAAAGGTTTTATGGACCTCTTACAAACTTTTGTGTTTTAGGATTACTTCCTTCTTACCTCGAAAGGAGCGGTTCGTCTTTAGTAATGATGGTTGATGAAATGATCAGGTTATCAAATGATCCTGCAAGCGGATTTTATCTGAATGATTTCGAACAACTTCATTCAAATCTTCTTCAACTCGATGCTAATGAAAAGCAGGTGCTGCTAATTGGTGTTACCTACGCACTGCTTGACTTTGCAGAGCAATTCCCCTTATCCCTGCGAAACACAATTGTTATGGAAACAGGCGGTATGAAAGGGCGGAAAAAAGAAATTACAAGACAGGAAGTGCATTCATTATTAAAGTCTGCATTTGATTTAAATGAAATTCATTCAGAATATGGTATGACTGAACTGCTGAGCCAGGCATATTCAAAAAGTGATGGAATCTTTCGTTGCCCGCCATGGATGAAAATTATGATTAGGGATGATGAAGATCCTATGTTAGTAAATGATGAAGGACAGGGTTTAATTAACGTAATTGACCTTGCTAATATCCATAGCTGCGCTTTTTTAGCCCTGGAAGATATCGGCAAACTGGATAAGAACGGGAGCTTTGAAGTGATGGGAAGAATGGATAATTCAGACCTGAGAGGGTGCAGTTTATTGCACTTTTAAAAGATTTTGCCTGTAATTTTCTACCCAATATATTTGCACCCCTGTTGAACACTTTGCCCAGGTGGCGAAATTGGTAGACGCACTGTGTTCAGGTCGCAGCGCCTTCACGGGTGTGATGGTTCGAATCCATTCCTGGGCACTTCTTATAGCCGCTTCATCGTTTGGAGCGGTTTTTCTTTTAAAAGCAAAAGACTACATATAATTCATTTTTATCCTTCATTCAGGCGGCAATATTTCAAATTGTTTTTCAGGAAGTTATTTCCGGCATATGGTATAAAAATTGATGCTATATAGAAAATGCCACCTCATGAGAAGTTTGAATTTTACCCATCCGTTGTACAGAGCAACAGTAAATCTGACGGAGCCGGAACAGGTCTCATTTTGGGCCAAGCACTTTAATATCACCCCGGGTCAGTTAAAGGAAGCTGTTGATAACACGCACAGTAACAGGGTTAACATTATTGAACATTATCTCCAGGAAAGGAGATATATTTCTGTGTTTAACCTTCAATTATTTTAGTTCGTCTCGGTTGAGAAATAAGATTGATAAAACAGGTCCCACCGGGACCTGTTTTTTATTGATGTAACCAGTTTTTTCTGAAAGCCTGTTGTTCATTGGTTAAACTGCTTCCCTGTTTTTCAATTGCTACTATGGTATAAGCAGGATTTTCTCCCAGGTTCACAGTAGTTGATTTTGTTTCTTCCCTGTGCCGGTAACTAACTAGTAAAATGTCTCCTGGTTTATGTGCAGCAAGAATATCGCTAATGGTTGAGGCCTGTTTAATCGACTGGCCATCGAGCTCCAGCAACACATCATCAATATCTAGTCCTGCAGCATACAATGGTGTGTCGCGAATCGTATTACTTCCAATGACTATTTCATTATTTCTTGGAGTCCAGTTCACAGATCCAAGCCAGGCTTTCCCCGCAACTAACCTCGTGAGTGCAAAGCCAGCTTTTTGTAATACGGCTGCATAATCGAAAGATGTATGTCCGTAAATATATTTACTAAAAAAATCGCTGGCATAAGATGCATTGGTAATACTAGCCAGTGCATCCTGCAATCCCGGAATGGTATAAGGAATTTCTGTTTTGCCGAAACGCTTCCATAACACCTTCATAAAATCATCCAGTGTTTTATTGAAGCGGCTTCGCAGATCAAGATCTAAAGCCAGTGCAGTGGCACCGCCGTAAGTATAATAAGACGAAAACATGTTGGGGTAATTCGTTTTATCAATCGATACTCCTGCATCAACAAACACGGCCCGCTGACTGTTTTCAATCGGTGAATAATATTTTGCTCCGGGTGTATTTTCTTTTGTGTTGATAAGGCCCGAGATCGTATTTAAATAGTTTTCAACAGGAGTGAAGCCTGCTCTTACCAAAATCATTTCGCCATAATATTGGGTGAATCCTTCAGCCAGCCAAAGTCCTTCACTCATATTACTTTTTTCGAAGTTGAAAGGCTCGATCGATTTGGGTCTTATTCTTTCAACGTTCCAGTTATGAAAAAACTCATGGGCAAAAACGCCGAGCTGGTTATTTCTGCCTGTGAAGTTATTTCCGCTGGTGATCATGGTTGAGTTCCTGTGTTCCATTCCATCTCCACGCACATATGGATTAATGCTGGCGATGAAGGTATACATGCCGAAATCATAATCAGGGAATTCACCAAAAACATCTCTTTCCGTTTCTACTATTTTTTTCAGTTTTACAGCAAAACTATCTGCACCGGCTTGTGTGGTATTCGCTTCCAGTGCCAGCCTGAATTTAAAAGCTTTGCCCGGGTTCGATTCTGTCCAGTCTGAAAAAAACAGGTTGCCAATCTTAGTTGGTGAATCCATAAAAAGTTGTAATCCCGGGGCGGTAAAGGTATTAGGATCACTGGTTGGCTTTAGTTGTGTTGCAATTTTGAAATTCGCAGGTATGTCAAAATGAATAGTAATGGGTGCTTTATCAAATCCTTTCACCCACATAAAGGTTGCAGGCATATTGAGATGGTAACTGGCCGGGTCGATATTCATATAGGTGCCATCAGCATAATTGCCATAGATCGTATAACTAATACGAACCGTTCCCTGGTGAGCAGCCACAGTATAAATTTCTGCGTCAGTTTTTTGAACCTTTAGCATATTCCCTTTTCCGTCATAAGCTTTTACATCATACACGTTTTTACCAAATTCGTGCGTAGCATACCGGCCGGGAGAGGAGCGGCTCATTCTAAAAACAGCAGGAGCGGTACCAATATTTTCCGCGAGCAGAGTTATAGTGGCTTCATGGTGAGCTGCATTAGGCGCGGAAAAATTATAATTAATATGCTGCGCCTGGAGCTGAGCGAGAATGAATAAGCAGGGGATAAACAGAATGATATTTCTTTTCATAAAAAATTGATGCGATTAAATGAAAGTAAAAATCTTTTCGCAAGTGTAAAGGTTTAAGAAGGATTTGGGTAAAAGATTTCGCTATTGTTTAAGAGTCCCGTTAATTTGCGGCTTAATTCATATATATGTTGCTAATGCTTAAACACAGTCTTCCCGCTTTCGTAATTTTTGCGTTAACAGGTTTTGGATGCGGGTCTAATACTGATGCTAAAGCAGAAGTTCAAATTGATTCTGCGAAAGCGGGTAAAAATTCCGCTCCTGCTGTTATAGATACGGCGAAGTATAATAGACTTTTAAAAGAAAATGCCAACGGTGATACCAGCGGCCGCTGGCCCGCGAAAGCAGCTTATCCCCAGGCTGGCGCTATTCTTCCTTTTCACAGGGTAGTTTCTTACTATGGAAACCTGTACTCAAAAAAAATGGGTGTATTGGGCGAATATCCCGAGGACCAAATGCTTGCAAAATTGCAGGGCGAGTTAAAAAAATGGGCAAAAGCTGATACTACAATTCCTGTGATGCCTGCGCTGCATTATATCGCGGTTACTGCACAGGGCGCTGAAGGGAAAGACGGTAAATACAGGATGAGAATGCCAGGTAAGCAGATCGATATGGTGCTCGCTATTGCAAAGAAAATAAACGCCATTGTTTTCCTTGATGTACAGGTAGGATTAAGCAATCTTAAAGATGAACTGCCACTTCTGGAAAAGTATTTAAGCATGCCCAATGTTCATTTAGGGATCGATCCTGAATTTTCTATGAAGGAGGGATCAACTCCGGGAAAACGTATTGGCACTTTCGATGCAGCAGATATTAATTATGCAAGCGGGTTGCTTGCAGACATCGTTCGTAAAAATCATTTAACACCCAAGATCCTCGTTGTGCATCGTTTTGTGAGAAACATGGTGAAGGATTATAAAAGTATTCTTACCCGCCCTGAAGTTCAGTTTGTGATGGATATGGATGGATGGGGCCCGAAAGCTAAAAAAATAGATACGTATAAAAGCTGGGTTGCAAGAGAACCGGTACAATTCACCGGCTTCAAAATATTCTATCATAACGACACCGAGAAAAGCGGGGCAAAATTAGAAATGCAACCGCAGGATGTGCTGGCATTAAAGCCCAGGCCAATTTATATTCAATACCAATAACTTTTATTATTATTCTAAAGTGACGCTTTTATAAGCGCTGTCCTGTTTTGTGTTTTTGGTAATTCTTTTTTTTGCTGAATTTTTATCACGATATAAAAGAGGATACAGATCAGTAAAATGATAACGGTGGCAAGCACTACCAGGTTTTGATTTTCAATTTTATGCTTTTCTCTTCTTCCTTTTTTCGATTGAATTTGTTTCGCCAGGTTTTTATTTAACTCGTGAACAAGTATACCAATATCTTTTTTATTACTGAATGATTGCAAGCCGTCTTCTGCATCTTTTTCAAACGCCTCCACCTGTTTATTAGCTGATCGTTCATCGGCAGGATGAATGTTATCAGGAAGATTATCATCATCCTGCAGATCATCACGTAATATGTCTTTTATATCAGCCATTATTCTTCAACTTTTTTTCGATGATCATACGCAGGTTTCTTTTTCCGTTTTGAATATGACTTTTTACCTGCAATACACTATACCCCGTGATCTTAGTGATCTCCTGGTAGCTTTTTTTTTCGAGGTAGAACAAACGTACACAAGATTCCTGTTCTGTTTTTAATTCCGGTAAACTTTCAGTTACAAGCGATAATAGTTTTTCTTCCTCCTGTTTCTCCTGCGAATTAACATCGTCTTCTGCAATGCGAAGATTATCAGTAACCTCACCTGACACATGAATATGCCTTTCTCTCAGTTTCATGAGGCAGTGATTTTTTGCTACCATATAAAGCCAGCTCTTAAAGAAGGTCACTTTTACTTTTGGTAATTCATTAATAACCTTCAGAAATATTTGCTGGACACTATCTTTTGCTTCCTCCTCGTTTTTCAGGTATTTCATGCTTACGCCGAGCAATAACATAGTATACCGTTGCAACAATATGCCCAGCAGGTTAGTATCATGTGACTGATAATATTTCTCAAGCAATTGCTGGTCTGTAATATGTTCCGGCTGATTTTTTTCCAAAATATTATCGTTAGCTCAACTGTCTTGTGTACAATATAAGATGATGAAATTCAACAAATCCATAACTTACTAAAAATTTTCAGGATGAATATTGCTGTATGCATTGTATCGGTTTCTCCCGTGCGCAAAGAAGCCAGTCACAGAAGCGAAATGATCAGTCAGCTCATTTTTGGTGAGCTGGCCGAAATACTTGAGACTATCAAAGATTTTACCCGTGTTCGTTGCATCTATGATGATTATGAAGGCTGGATTCAAACCAATCAACTCGCTGAAACCGATGAGGAATTCTTAGAAAGAAAACCTTTTTATATTTCTGCATGGAGCTCAGAAATAAAAATCAATGACCAGATCATTCATGTGCCCTTCTCAACTCCTGTTTGGGCTGAAAAAGAAAAGGTGCAGTTTGGTAAATATGATGTTGACTACAGCGAAGCCCCTTATTTTAAGAACCCGCCTTCATTTACTAGAGAAAATATTTCAGGGCTTGCCCATACATTTTTAAATACGGGGTATTTATGGGGCGGCAGGAGTGTATATGGAGTTGATTGCAGTGGTTTCGCACAGCAGGTTTTTAAATTATTTGATATCAGGCTGCCGAGAGATGCTTACCAGCAAGCTGAGAAAGGAGAACTGGTTGGATTCTTAGCTGAAGCAAAAAGTGGCGACCTCGCTTTTTTTGACAATGAAGAAGGGAGAATTACACACGTTGGAATAATGCTGAATGATCATGAAATTATTCATTCATCCGGCAGAGTAAGAATTGATGCGATCGATCACCAGGGAATTATTAACGGAGATTCAGGACAGCGGACGCATAAGTTGAGATTGATTAAACGCTATAAGACGGTATAACTTAAATGCTTGTTATTTTTTTATTCATGTAGTTATAACCAACAAAAAAAATACTTGAAGCCTGTTTCAAGTAACAATTCTGAAAAATACCTTAAGGTTATAATCGATGATGTATCAGCAGAGGATTACCCAGTTCTGCCTGGTAGTCTATCGCAAATACATATTGTTGACTTTCTTTCAAATCCTAAATACAACAAACTTTTTAAGGGAATACGTAATAATAAAGCAATAATAGCTAATCTGAGAAACAGAAGATACGGCGTATTAAAAATGGTTAATGGTGATATTGCGATTTATGAAGGATTTGCAACTGATGGTAAGTTTATTTATATCATGCATATAATAAGAGATTTCCAATAGAAGAGTCACCTTCTAAATAAATAATTACATTATATCCATTGCCAAAGCAAAATATAAACATACACCCGGGAGTGCCAGCCAAAAGAACTGGCGCCAGAAAATCAATAAAACGATCAGTGCAACCAGCCATACAAAGAAAAGTAACCAGTATTTTGCAGTTGATTTTCTAGCTTCCATTTCCGTAGAATTTGCGCAAAAATAAGGGGAAGGAAAGATTGTACAAAAACTGTTTATCCTTTTACGCCGCTTAGCATACTGGCGGCAATGATACCCAGCACAACCAGGCTGATGATAACATACAGGTAGTCTTTTTCTTTCATAAAACCGATCAGCGCAAAAAATATCCTGGCTATGGGAGTAGCTATCAGGATGAGTACGCCCAGCTGAATAAAGGCCAGCGTCTGGCTACCACTGAGTCCCCTTACAACATCTGTAAGAGACGTATAAGGATTGCCCCCTTCTTCAAATAAATGATAAGAAGGAGTTTGGCTCCCGGATTGAAGGAGATAAATAAACCCGCTGATCAATACGACAAGTAATGACACGATCACTCCCCATCGTAATAAGTTCCCAATCACGTTTTGCAGGCTGCGGTCTTTTAGCCCTGGGTTATGTATTCTCATTGTAACTTTTTATTCATTCCGTAATAGATCATTTGAAACGCTAAAAAAGTAATAACAACAGCAAAAACTATTCTTAACCATTTGGTATCTGCTTTTGTAAGAATTCTCGATCCGATAGTTGCACCCAATAATACGCCAGCAGTTACCGGCATACAAAGACCTGCATCTATATAGCCACGATGAAAATAAACCACAGCGCTTGCAGCTGCGGTAACGCCGATCATAAAATTGCTTGTTGTGGTTGAAACTTTAAAAGGAATCCTCATAATATTATCCATTGCAAGAACTTTTAAAGCGCCGGATCCGATCCCAAGCAATCCTGATAAAATTCCTGCTCCCAGCATCATAAAAAAACCGCCGCTTACATGTCTTACATTATAGACGATGGTTTTTCCATCTTTTTCCGGGTATTGACTATTCAATTTAAAAAAAGCCGCAAGGCGACTTTTTGATTGTCCTTCAAAATGAAATGTTTTTTTCTTTAAGGATAAGAATGCAGACACGATCAGTATACATCCGAAAATAACTGCAATAATATTTGGCTGAGTATAAGCTGCGATAAATGCGCCTGCTACTGCGCCAGTAGTTGTGGCAATTTCAAGGAACATACCCAGGCGAATGTTAGTGATACCCTCTTTAACATAAGCGGCTGCGGATCCCGATGATGTGGCTATTACAGCAACAATAGAACAGCCTATTGCATACCTGAGATCGATACCAAATAAAAGAGTTAGCATGGGGATGATGACAACACCTCCTCCCAGGCCGGTAAGTGATCCAAGCAAACCCGCAAGGAGTGAGCCTGCGAAAATGATAAGCGTTAAATAAAGGATAGTCATAAGCAGTGAGAACTGAACCAATCGTTATTCCTTTCCAAAGGTATCTTTATAAAATTTTATAGCATCTTCAATTATGTGTAATGCCTGGGCCTTGTCGCCGAATTCCTCCACAACAACAGTTTTATTTTCGAGTTTTTTATATTCTTCAAAAAAATGCCTTAGCTCTTCAAAGAAGTGACGTGGCAATTGTTCAATATTGGTATAATGATTCACGCCCGGATCATTCGCTGCAACGGCGATGATCTTATCATCAGAATCGCCGTTATCGATCATCTGCATCACACCGATCACTGTTGCTTCTACAAGCGTTAAGGGTTGAATGGACAGGGAAGTGATAACCAAAATATCCAAAGGATCTTTATCACCCCCATATGTTTGCGGGATGAACCCATAATTAATAGGATAGTAGAACGAAGAGTAAATCACCCTGTCAAGCTTTAATAAACCGCTGGGTTTATCGATCTCGTACTTCGCTCTCGACCCCTGCGGAATTTCAATGATTGCATTTACCACTCGTGGTGCCTGCTCTCCATAATGTACGCCGTGCCAGGGGTGTAATACTGTTTGCATAAAGTTTATTTAGTTATCCAAAGGCCCGCAAAAGCTGCTGCTAAACCGGCCATAACACTGATAATAATATACGATAAAGCTGCTGCCCACCTGTTTTGCTGAATCAATAAAATACATTCAGCAGAAAAAGCAGAAAACGTTGTGAAGCCGCCGCAAATTCCTGTCGCTAGAAACAAGCGCCACATATTTCCATTTTCCATTTTTAATGTTGATCCAAGAATCAAACCGATAAAAAAACTGCCTGTAATATTAATTGCAAGTGTCGCCCAGGGATAGGAATCTGACTTTATAATAAAACTGCAGATGTATCTTAAGACCGATCCCAGCATTCCACCTGCACCAACTATAACCAGGTTTTTTATCATGTTATAAGTTTCCGCTGAAAGTATATTTAAAATCAACAAGCCAGTCCTCTTTCCTTTTTATAACTTTCAACTTCCTGGCTATATTATCATAAGAATTTTTATAACTGATGATGCTGGTGGAATCATTAATTTCCTGGACATCATTAATATTTATAGAAGCATCATTAAATTCTTTTTTTTCACGACTGCTTTTTTTTTGATAATCATTACCGATCCGTTTCAGTAATCCTTTATTCTCACTATCATCAATCATATAGTGCCCGGCTTTATTAAAATCACCTTTCAGGCAGGCATCTATAAATTCTCTTCCTGCATCTAATGCATTTTCTGCTTTAGGAAAGGAAGGTTCCCCGGTATTACAGGATAAAACAAATGGCAGAAGAATGTATAACCAGCGATACTTCATCGTACTTAATTAAAAAACGAAAATAGCAATAAAAAAGGTGGTCATTGACCACCTTCTCTGAATATTACAGGGTAATGTTACCTGCGATAATTATCATGACCATTAATGTCTTCTTTTTCTTTTTCCTTTTCGTAAGCTCTTATGATGGCTTTCACAAGACGGTGCCTTACTACGTCCTCTTCATCCAGTTGCACATGGCCGATGCCATCAACATGTTGTAAAATGCGACTGGCCTTATCTAAACCACTACGCTGGTTCTTTGGAAGGTCGATCTGCGTAGGATCACCGGTAATAATTGCTTTTGCGTTAGAACCAATACGGGTCAAAAACATTTTAAGCTGCAGGTCATTGGCATTCTGCGCCTCATCCAAAATAATAAATGCATTGTCCAGTGTACGTCCACGCATATACGCCAGGGGAGCGATCTCAATTGTGCGTGTGCTCATGTAATAACCCAGCTTATCGGCGGGGATCATATCATCAAGCGCATCATATAAAGGACGCAGGTATGGATCGATCTTTTCTTTCAGGTCACCGGGAAGAAAACCAAGACTCTCGCCTGCTTCTACTGCAGGGCGGGTTAGTATGATCTTTTTTACCAGTTTATTTTTTAAAGCTCTTACCGCCATTGCAACGGCTGTATAAGTTTTACCGGTACCTGCAGGTCCTGTTGCAAAAACGATGTCGTTTTTATCTGCTGCCTGAACCATTTTTTTCTGGTTAGCGGTTCTGGCTCTTACCGTTTTACCGTTAGGACCAAAAACAAGAATATCATTCGGGTTTCGTTCAACAAAATTATCGATCGTCTCGGCGTCATCGCCACCGAGAATTTGTTCGAAATAATTTGAACTGAGGTCTCCGTTCCTCTCCATATATTGAATGATAAGTTCTATTTTTTCTTTAGCGGACTCTATCTGGTCAGGCGCTCCGCTAAGTTTTATCTGGGTTCCACGGGAAAGGATTTTTAACAAGGGAAATTTTTTCTTAAGCAGGTCCAGCTTTCTGTTATTCGCTCCAAAAAATTCAATTGGATTTACTGTCTCTAGGTTAATGATTGTGTCTGTCAATTCGTTTTCTTTTTAGTGATCAAAAAGGGTTAGTAGTATCCTTAATTCAACTTCTATTCCAAATTTATTTTTTTAAATCTTAATATCCCGATAGTGTTTTGCACAGCGTGTGGATACTTGATTCTATGTAAATTTAATTTATTCCCGAGTGAAAGGTTTGTGAAGTCAAGTCTGTTATAATGAACGAATTGTGAAAGATTCTTTATCATAGTTGGTGGCCTGCTTTATTTAATATTCCATTTTTCTTAAAGAGGGTGCTTTGAACCAGGTGACGATAACAACCATTATTGTCATACAGCCACCGAACACAACAGAAGGAACCACGCCTAATAATTTTGCTGCCGCGCCGCTTTCAAATTGTCCCAGTTCATTACTCGAATTGATGAACATAGAGTTAACGCTCATCACTCTTCCCCGCATATTATCAGGTGTTTTTAATTGAAGGATAGTCCCGCGTATAACTACGCTGATTCCATCGAGCATACCCGCTAATAATAATGCGCTAAAAGAAAGCCAGAACAATTTTGATAAAGCAAATAAGATGATGCAGGACCCGAATCCAAAAATAGCAAAGAAGAGTTTTTTACCCTGGTTTCTCATCAGCGGGAATATAGTAAGCAATATAACAATACAGATAGACCCGATATCAGAGGCAGCATTTAAAAATCCAAAGCCCTGCGGACCGATCTTTAAAATATCCCTTGCAAAAACAGGAACCATTGCTACTGCACCGCCAAATAAAACCGCAAAAAGATCGAGGCTTAATGCACCTAACACTTCTTTGGTTTTTAAAACGAATGCAATTCCTTCTTTAACACTTTCCCATGTTTTCTTTTTTGATGCAAAAGCAAGCGGTGGCCTTTTATTTAATCCGAACATGATAATAAATGAAAAGATCATGAGCGAAACAACGATACCCAGGGCGCCGGAAATTCCAATAAAACCAATACATAATCCTGCAGTAGCGTGGCCCGAAACAGAAGCAGTTAACCATGTTCCCTGATTCCATGTGGTTGCATTCGCTAAAATATTACGTGGTACTATCGATGCAAGTAAGGTGTGAAAAACAGGGCCTATGAACGACCTGATAATTCCCGTACAAAAAATAACGGCATAGATACAAATTGAGATAGCGTGATTTGAAAAATGCGAGCTGGTATATTTTGTCGATAAGCTAAAAAGACAAATGGCAACGATGATATATAGTACAACACCCCTCAATAAAAGTTTTCTCTTCTCACTGATATCGATTACATGTCCGGCATATAACGCTAGTGAAACTGCAGGGATTACTTCGCTCAAACCTATCAGGCCGATTGCAAAAGGATCATTTGTTAACTGGTAGATCCACCAGCCTACGATTGTAGTGGTCATACGAAGACCCATAATAAACAAAAAGCGCCCCGATAATAGCCGTCTGAATTCTTTTATTCTCACCGATGCGAAAGCATCTTTTTTTTGCAGATCCACGGTCATGATAATATTTTATGGAAGCGTAATATAATGCTGCCCATCACCATAATCTTTTTCCAATGCATCCATGATTATTTGAACATGCGACGGATCATTGATGAAGTCTGCATTACTGGCATCTATAAACAAGGTTTTTATATTGTGCTCTTTAATATAACTGGTGTATGTTTCCTGGATGCTGAACAAATAATCATCGGGTATTTTCTGTTCATACTCACGCTGGCGTTTGCGGATATTCGATTGCAGCCGCGATACAGGTGCATGCAGGTAGATCAGGATATCCGGAAATAAAAGTTGCTGGTGAATGATCTCGAATAATTTTTGGTAAAGCCTGAATTCTTCCTGTGGTAAATTCACTTTTGCAAACAGAAGACATTTTGTAAAAAGATAATCGGATACAGTAACCGATTGAAACAGTTCCTGTTTATGGATCATATCTTTCAATTGTTTGTAGCGTTCCGCCAAAAAGAAAAGCTCTAGCGGGAAAGCATATTGCTGTGGATTTTCGTAAAATTTTGGAAGGAACGGATTGTCGGCAAATTGTTCAAGAATGAGCCTGGCATTTAATTTTTCGGCAAGCAAATGAGATAAGGTAGTTTTCCCTGCGCCAATATTTCCTTCAACGGTGATAAATTGATATTTCATTTCAACTGGCCAAAATTAAAAGCTCGTATTAGTTAGTGGATGATATTTTATGCACATCAAGTGGATCGGGACATTCATTCAGCAATTCCTGAATAGTTTTCTTAAAAACAGGGTGAACATATCCAGCGGCGATCTCATTCAACGGGATCAAAACAAAATTTCTTAAATGCAGCCTGGGATGAGGAATGGTAATTAGTTTTGTTTCGAGAACGATTTGATTATAAAATAAAATATCTATATCTATTGTGCGGGGGCCCATCATTTCATTTCTCTCCCTGCCCATTTCCAGTTCAATATTCAAGGTACGGGCTATAAGCTCTTCGGGAGAATGAAAACTATGAATATGCAATGCCTGGTTGAAGAAAGAAGGCTGGTTAGTATTTCCCCACGCCGCAGTTTCATAAACCGATGATTGTTGAAGAATGGAACCGCAAACCGCTTCAATTAAATCACCTGCTTTTACGAGGTTATCCAAACGGTTACCTATATTGCCGCCTATCAGCAGGTATGCACTATTCATAAATTGGTAAATAACTAGCTGGTAAATATCTTTAATTTCGTCCTTTTAGTTTGAAAACACAATGAGAAGCTTTTTTAAAATATTTTTCGCCTCTTTCCTGGCGCTGTTTGTTTTTTGTTTTTTAGGAGTGATAATCACTATCTGGATCATTGGTGCGGCGGCTCAGCCAGATAAACCTTCTATTGGTAAAAACGCGGTTATCGTAGTTGATCTTTCCACCCATTATGCTGAACAGGCAGAAGAAAATCCTTTAAGTTCATTTTCAGGCCGTGAAGAAAATCCAGGATTGTACGAGGTGGTTCGGATGATCAATCACGCAAAAACCAATGCAGACGTTAAAGGTATTTATATCCGTGCCAGTGAAAATATGAATGGTTTTGCTGCTTCGGAAGAAATACGGCAAGCATTAAAAGACTTTAAAAACAGCGGTAAATTCATCGTTGCCTATGGTGAAACGGTGAGCCAGTCTGCCTACTATGTTGCAAGTATTGCGGATAAGGTTTACTGCCATCCGCAAGGTGGAGTAGAATGGCAGGGATTTGCAGTTGATATGTTATTCTTTAAAAATCTGCTTGATAAACTCGAGATCAAACCACAAATATTTTACGCAGGAAAATTTAAAAGCGCTACAGAACCTTTGCGTGAAACCCAGATGACAGCCGCTAACCGTGAGCAAATGACGGCATTGCTGGCTGATATGAGAACACAGCTACTTCTTCACACAGCATCTTCACGCCATATTGATACTGCAACACTTAGCATGCTTGCCCAAAAAGGTGCTGTAAGAACAGCTGGTGATGCGCTTTCAAACAGACTGGTAGACGGATTGAAATATGATGATGAAGTAAAAACTGAAATTCAGCGCTGGGTTAAAGAATCTTCTTTAAATAAGATCAATTTTCTTTCATTAAGTAAATACGCGAAGTCCGCTGATTTTAAACCGGCGGGGCAGGGCAGGATCGCTTTGATTTTTGCTGAAGGTGAAATTGTTGGCGGTAAAGGTGAGAAGGGGCAGATCGGCGGCGATCAATTTGTTAAGCTGATTCGTACTGCACGGCTCGATAATTCTGTTAAGGCAATTGTGTTTCGGGTGAATTCTCCCGGCGGAAGTTCCATAGCAAGTGATGATATCTGGAGAGAAGTTGTACTGGCGAGGAAAGCAAAACCTTTTATTGTAAGTATGGGTGATTATGCCGCTTCAGGTGGGTATTATATTTCGTGTGCAGCAGATTCGATCTTTGCCGATCCCGGCACGCTAACAGGTTCTATTGGTGTGTTTGGAATAATTCCGGATATGCATTCTTTCTTTGCTAATAAACTGGGAATTACTGCAGACGGAGTTAAAACTGATCCATACGCTGATATGGGAACCATCACCCGGTCTCTGACGGATGTCGAAAAACAATTCATTCAATCATCTATTGATTCTATTTATAATACTTTCAAAAGCAGGGTGGCACAGGGCAGAAAAAAACAAGTAGCTTATGTTGATAGTATTGGTCAGGGCAGGGTTTGGTCCGGCACACAGGCTGTTCAACTTGGATTGGTAGACAGAACAGGAAACCTGGATGATGCCATTAATGCTGCTGCAAAAATGGCAAAGTTGAAAACTTATAAGTTAAAAGAATATCCTGAAAAGCGCGGACTCTTCGACCAGGTATTCGGTACTTCGTCTGATAAATCTGTTGCTTCAGCCCAAATAAAAAAAGAAATTGGTGAACAACCATATAACCTACTTCAGCAAATGAAAAAAGTGCAGGCCCTCTTTGGTACTCCACAGGCAAGACTCCCATTCTCTTTACAGTTCAGGTAATTATTTGAATAACCTTGTGTCAAAAACAAAGCTTTCGCTGGATACCTGTTTGATCTTTTTAAAGTCGGGATGCAAGGGATTGATGAGCAGGTTATTTTCTGAAGGAATAACTGCTGAAGGAATTTTAAGCAGGAGAGATGATTTTTCACGCAGGAAACCATCTCCAATAAATTGAGTGTATTCAAAATCCTGAACCCAATTTTTTTTTAGTGATGAAAGTTTTATTTCCTGTGCAGTAATTTCAGGAAGATGGATATGTAATAAATGATTGGATTTAATGTGATCGGCTGAGATCGCATGAATTAATAGTTCAACTAATGCAAGAGATATAGTGGTGCTCGTATAAACAACGGGATATCCTTTACTGTTCCATCGTCCACCAAATTTCCTGGCCCCGTCTCCGCTGATATCTTCATTAAATGCTGCCGGCGAAAACCGGAATAAAGAGATCATATGTATATACCATGTTGAATTCTGCCAATTTCGTCTATGGTATCCTGGATGCCCTGCGTAGTTTGGAGCGACTCGAAATTTAAATGATGGCCCAATACAACTTTATCCTGCTTCAGCCAGTTATATAACGCTTCGGGAGTTTTAAAAACCGACAGACCCATGTCTATAAGTTTTTTTATGTGAAGGATGCGGTCTACATAAATACCTTCAAAATGCTTACTGTCTTTTGCATAACGTTGTAATGTTCTTTCGGAGAGATGAAGCATATAGGCCCATTCTTTTTGAGAGAACGGAAGTACACCTGCGATTTTTTCGAATTGCCTGTAATTAAAATCTGCAACCGATGGTATTTTCTTTACGGTACGGTAAACAGCCATTGGCTCTTCTACCTTGCTGGTTTGATCTTTAGCTTTCTTTTTCATAGAAAAGACACTTGTCTCCAAATTTACGACATTTGTCTTTGACTTATTAAAATTCTTCTTATTTTTTTTGAAATATTAAACAATAGTTTTGCGCATTATGAGAAATTACAGCCAGTTAAGGGCCATGCTCGCCATTTCGAAGGGCAGCCTTAAAGCTATTTTTCGCAGCCCTTCTGCTGTTATATTCGGTATAGCTTTTCCAATGATCTTTATTTTGGTATTTGGCTTTATCGGGAATGAAGGTGGATTGTCTTTTAAAGTGGCTTTTGATCCGGCTTCTGACACAATAAACCCGGTGTACCAGGTAATTAAAAAGATCCCTGCTATTAAAATCATAAATAAATCGATACCAGAAACAAACAAAGATCTTGAAAGAGGACGGATACTGGCGATTCTTAATATTCAAAAAAATACCAATTCTAAAACCGCATATACCATAAATCTGAAAAGTTCGGAAGCGGTAAATCCGCAAAACCTTTCAATTTTCAGGAATAATATTTTAACGAGTATTATCAGTCAGCTAAATCAGAGCGTTTATCCTGATGCGCCTACGGTTGCATCAATTAATCCTGATATTCAAAAAGTACCCGGCAGAGCTTACCGTACAATCGATTTTATTTTACCCGGGCAATTAGGATTTTCATTATTAAGTTCCGGTGTATTTGGGGTTGCATTTTTATTTTTCAATTTACGACAGCAACTCGTTTTAAAAAGATTTTACGCAACACCTATCCGTCGTTCTTATATTGTGTTAGGCGAAGCAATTAGCCGTGTAATTTTTCAAATGCTTACAGCCATCATCATTATTGGTATCGGAAATCTTGCCTTTCATTTTACTTTAGTTCACGGCCTGAGAACTTTCCTCGATATTATGGCGCTTAGTTTCCTGGCGCTGATTGTATTTATGGGCTTTGGTTTTATTGTAAGCGGCCTTGCTAAAAATGAAAGTACTATTCCTCCTTTTGCCAACCTCGTAACCTTGCCTCAATTTCTTTTATCGGGGACATTTTTTCCTGTTGAAGCTTTCCCATCCTGGCTGCAACCCTTATGCAGGGTACTTCCATTAACTCATTTTAATACGGCAATGCGAAACATTGCCTTCGAAGGAGCAAGCCTCGCAAGTTGCTGGAAAGAATTGGGAGTTCTTGCAATCTGGGGAGTTGCAGTTTATGCAGTAGCAACCCGTGTTTTTAAATGGGAATAGTATGCGTTTAATAAAATTAGCCGTTATCAGTATTATTATTTTTGGAGGGATATTACTAATTATCTCTTCATTAATTCCTTCACGCGTTTATGTAAGCCGAACCATAACTATCAGCAAACCTGCAGGTACTATCAAACCATATGTGTTTAATTTTGCAGGATGGACGCAATGGCTGGCTACGGATACTGGCGTCGCTATTACCGGGAACGATACACAAGTTGAAATTGGTAACAATACCGTCCAGTTTGTGGGCATAACAGACACCAGCTTCACCACTAGCTGGATAAATGCTTCTGGTAATAACCAGGTTGCTGTTTTTTACCTGTTGAAAGAACCCGGTCAAAACAATACGATGGTTGAATGGGTGTTTGAACAAAAAGTAAAATGGTATCCCTGGGAAAAATTCGCGTCCATTTTTAATGATAAAATGATGGGTGAGACAATGAAGCGCAGTCTTGAAAATTTAAAGCGGGTAGCAGAAACTACACCGTAGCTATTTTATTCAATATTTCGATTGTTACATTTTTTATTCGATCCAATTCTTCCTCGCTGATACAATAAGGGGGCATCCAGTAAAAAGTATTTCCAAGTGGCCTTAAATAAACGCCTCTCTCCAGCGCCATAGTTGTAAAGACTGTCGAGATATCATTTAAATATTCGTTCTTCCCTTTATCAATTTCAAATGCGAGGATGGTTCCGCAAATCCTGGGGTTTTTTACAAGCCGATGTTTTTGTATTTCTTCAATTACCTGGTTATTCCAGTTCTCTATCTGTTTAATTTTGTCAATTACATTTTCATTCTCAAAAATTTCCATACTTGCTATTGCTGCAGTACAAGCCAAAGGATTGGCCGTAAATGAATGGCCATGAAAAAACGTTTTCAATTTATCGTCACTCACAAATGCTTCATAAATATTTTCATTACAGGCCGTCACTCCAAGTGCCATGGTACCGCCCGTAAGACCTTTACTCAGGCAAATAATATCTGGTTGCTCTGTTAATTGTTGGAATGCAAAGAATGTCCCTGTTCGCCCAAAGCCTGTCATTACCTCATCTGCTATACAAATGACCGAATTTTTTTTACAAACCAGAATTAATTCGCTCAGCGCTTCGGCATCATGCATCAGCATACCGCCAGCGCCTTGTACAAGCGGCTCAAAAATGATAGCCGCAGTTTCGCCGGCATGTTCTGCTATGATCTGAGATATTGTTGAAATATTGGCTGAAGTGGGTGCATCGATAAAAATTACTTCAACCAGTAACTCATGAAATGCCATTGTAAAAACACTTCTATCACTTACGCTCATTGCTCCGAATGTATCACCATGATAACTATTCTTAAATGCAATGATCCTTTTTTTCTTTGCAAAACCCTGGTTCCACCAATATTGCAATGCCATTTTTATCGCGACCTCCGTTGAGGTAGAACCATTATCGCTATAAAATATTTTATGAAATGATGAACCAAGATGTTCAATTAATTTTTCTGCAAGTGTAACCGCTGGTTCATGTGTGAAACCAGCGAAAATTACCTGCTCTAATGTAAGTGCCTGCTGGTAAATCTTTTCGGCAATATACGGATGGGCATGCCCGTGAATATTTACCCACCAGCTGCTGATCGCATCTATGTAAGAATTTCCTTTTTCATCAAACAAAAGGCTGCCTTTTCCTTTTACGATAGCTATGGGATCAGCCATTGATTTTTGATGGGTGAAAGGATGCCATACAAACTTTTTATCTTTTTCTGCCAGGTTCATGCGGCAAAGTAATATCGTTTGAGGAATTTCTAATTTTTTCAATTCCAAATGCAACGGTTTAATGTAATTATGCATCAGCCCATAACCGGATGAAGGAAGCGGAACTGATAAAAGAATGCCTGAAAGGGAAAATAACTGCGCAAAAGCAGTTATACGATACGTTTGCACCGGTAATGCTGGGTGTTTGTTTTCGCTATACAAAGTCACTTCACGATGCGCAGGATATTCTGCAGGAAGGATTTATAAAAGTTTTCCAGTTCCTGCACCAGTACCGCAAGGAAGGGGACCTGGGTGCATGGATAAGACGGATCATGATTAATACCGCTCTTGCTTATTTAAAAAAGAACCAGCGATACCAGTCAGACATGTTAATGAAGGATGAAGTAATGCATAAGGTTTCCGACGAAAATCCATCCGTTAAGCTGGATACAAAACAACTTACTGAACTTATCCGCCAGTTGCCATCGGGCTACCAGACTATTTTTAATCTGCATGCAATAGAGGGATATTCTCATGTGGAAATAGCAGGTATGCTCGGAATTAGTGAGGGTACATCCCGTTCGCAATACATGCGCGCAAGGAACCTTTTGATAACATGGATCAATAAATATAACGACGATCAAAAAAAAATTAGTTATGCCTGACAGTTTTGAAAATAAAATGAACCAAAAAATGGCGGAGCTAAGGCTTCAGCCCGAAGACGTTGTTTGGCAAAACATTGAAAACGACTTGTTGAGAAAAAAACAACGGCGACGAATAATATTTTGGTGGTTATTACCTCTGGCCGGGGCGGGTATTTTTTCATACCTGTATTTTTCAGTGTTCAATGACAAGAATAATGAGAAGAATAATGATAAGATAGTTACATCTGGAATTCAGGTCCCTGGAAAATTTAAACAAAAGCAGGCAGAGATATCAACGCAAAAAGATACTTCAGTTTCAGTAGCGAATACCAGGAAAAATAACGAAGTTCAGATAAAAAATAATGCAGATAAGTTTATAAGTAAAGTCATTACGGGGGAAAATCATAATCAACCTGTACTTATCAATGCGCAGAAAAATAGAAAAGATAAAAGTTTGGATGTTGTGATCCGCAATGATGTAAATAAAAATAAAAATTTTACTGGTATTGATACAACAAAAACCTATCAGGGGTTTACCGCACCGGGGTCGTCTGTTACCGTCGTAGAAAAATTAAATCCTGGCAGTAGTTATAAAACCTCGTCTGACAATATTGAAAATAATACTACCAGTAAGATAAATGAACAGGTTACTTCCGATTCGGCAATTGTAGTTTCACCTCTCATTATAATAAATAAAAGAAAGAAGTTCAGTATTGGTTTTTTGATTGATGTAAGCGGCGTATCATTTCAACCATCCATTTTTCCTGACGGCGGTTCAAATAAAGATTTTGCTGCGCCTCAAACTAATACGGGATATAGTACAACCCAGACTACATCATCTCAAAAAAATAGTCTGCGGGCAGGAATTGGCGTTATGGTTCGGTACAAACCTGGTAACCATTTTTATATCCTTAGCGGTGTAGCATTTTATTTCTTTAAAACGCAGACCACTAACCATGTGTATAAAGATTCTTTTGTTGTTAATAGTGCCAGTTCTGCTTCTTCATTTTCTTCTTTCATTTCAAGGTCAAGTATAGGACAACAGCAAATCTCAACCAACAATTATAATATCCAGATGCCTTTAATTGCGGGTTGGGATATTAACATGCGAAAATACAGTTTTGGTGCTTCAGCAGGTATGGAAAATGTCTTTCAATTTGGTAAGACCACTGTAACAAATACAGGTCAGTACTCTGGTAACGCTGCAGCATCTTTAAGAAAATATGTTCCGTCTTTTTTTGTATCCGTTAATGCAGCGACTCCTTTCTATAAAGGACTTATAAAGGTTGAACCTTACCTGCAACTGGCCGGTAAAAGTTATCTCAGCAACAACCAGTTTACTGATGTTGTAAATTTTTATGGATTAAGATTTCAATATTTTTTTAAATAATGCAACGTTCCTGCCACGGAATTAATCAATCAACAAATTTAAGTGTCATGAAAAAAATAATTCTTGCGGTTATTATATGCAGTAGTTTTTTAAGCGCATGTATGAAAGATACAGTTACAGAGAAATATGTAATTTTTAAACCTGTTTATAAATCGAAAGACGACGTACTTGCGCAGGTAAAAAGTGGCGTAGCCCAACCTATTAACAGCACCGGAAAATTATTTATTAAGGATCATTATGTTTTTTTAAATGAGCCTGACAAAGGAGTTCATATAATTGATTTCAGCAACCCGGCCCAGCCTGTTAATCTTTCCTTTATCAATATTCCGGGTAATAATGAAATTACTGTAAGGGATCATTACTTATATGCTGATTGTTATACCTCGCTTGTTATCCTGGATATAGCTGACCCGGTAAATGTGAAAAAAATAAATATCCTTCCTGATGTCTTCCCCGAAAAAATGAATTGGAACACGGTAAGCAATGCCAGTCAGTTCCTGGTATCATGGGTGAGAAAAGATACGGTTATCAGAAGCAGTGTCAAACCACAGGATAAATCATTTATCGGCGGTGGGCTACTGTTTGCAGCGGCATCTGTTTCGTCGCAGGCAACTCCATCCGGCTTAAATGGAACGGGGGGCTCCATGGCCGGCATGGCACTACTGGATGATAGAATGTATGCTATAAGCGGTTATGACCATATCAAAATATTTAATGTCGCCAATGCTGCCGCTCCTGCGTATTCGCAGCAGTTTACTGTGCATAATGGTACGGGCCAGCTGGAAACGATCTTCCCTTTTAATAAAAAACTATTTATCGGCGCACAGGCTGGTATTTCAATTTATAGTTTGGCTAATCCTGATGCACCAGCGTTCGAAAGCAAATTTAATCATGCAACGGTATGCGATCCTATTATTGCGGATAATGATTACGCTTTTATAACTCTCCGGTCAGGAACAGCTTGCCATGGTGTAATTAATACGCTTGATATACTTGATATTCATAACCTGGCGTCACCTGTTTTATTGAAATCCTATAATCAAACCAATCCGCACGGACTTTCAAAAGATGGAAATTTATTATTTGTCTGCGACGGCGCTGCTGGTCTTAAAGTTTATAATGCATCAAACATCAGTAATCTTGGTTTACTAAAACAATTCGATAACATAGAAGCTTTTGATGTAATAGCCATGAACGGTCTGGCTTTATGCGTGGCAAAAAATGGACTATATTTTATAGACTACCAGCGCGGACAATTTTCAATAAAGAGTAACATTAATATAAATCAATAATGAGAATACTCACATTGGTTTTCTGTTTAATCGGCTACAATCTTTTTGCTCAGAAAAAGATTGCAGTATATGTGTCACCTTCTATGGGTTCCGTTTCAAACGAGTCAATTAATTTGCAGCTTCAACTGGCAACAGGGATTGGATTTGCTAAAAAGTTTGATGTTGGTATTGGCGCCGGCAGAGATAATTACAATACTCATAGCACACCCATATTTATTGAAACAAAAACTTATTTCCATAGCAGGAGGAAAAGCAACCTTTTTATTTATGCAAATGGTGGTATTAATATTCCGGATAAGAATAAGGATCCTGTTTATTCCTGGTCGATAGCATCTTCTAATACAAGCGGGTATTATGCAGATGCGGGGACAGGGTACACTTTCTTGAAAAAAAATAAAGCTTCTTTATATACCAGCATTGGTTATTGCA
This sequence comes from Chitinophagaceae bacterium, assembly GCA_028288595.1. Classification (GTDB taxonomy): domain Bacteria; phylum Bacteroidota; class Bacteroidia; order Chitinophagales; family Chitinophagaceae; genus JAQBNK01. Next base: position 16,889 of record JAQBNK010000152.1, on the reverse strand, counting down.
GGAAAACTTACATGTCATCTTTTGAAGAAACAAACTATAGCAGCGGTCTAAAATCCACTCATTCTTATACTTATACATTTAACAGGATCTCTGTAAAAATAGGAGTGAGGATCGGCAAATAATTATCCGCCAATAAATTTAAGATTGCGTTTTATACCCTGCAGCTTTGATCTTTTCAAAGGGGAGCTTTTAAATAACTGGCTGAATGATTCTTCAGTTAGCTCTTCCCATTGTTTTATAGAAAAATTCATCACTTCATTTAGTGGAGTAAATGCAGTTTCATTGTGTGGTTTACTAAAACTGTTCCAGGGGCAAACATCCTGGCAAATATCACAACCAAACATCCAGTTGTTGAATTTGCCCTTCATCTCGTCAGGAATCAACAGTTCTTTTAATTCAATTGTAAAATACGATATGCACTTGCTGCCGTTAACGACTTTAGATTCTTCAATCGCATTAGTTGGACACGCATCAATACATTTCCTGCAACTGCCACAATAATCTTTTGCTATCGGATCATCGTAGTTCAGTTCTAGATCAGTAATTAGTGTAGCGATAAAAAAGAAAGAGCCATTTTGTTTATTGATCAGGTTACCATTTTTTCCTATCCAGCCCAACCCACTTTTTTGCGCCCATGATCTTTCAAGAACAGGAGCAGAGTCCACAAAACCACGTCCCTGTATTTCACCAACCTCGTCCCTTAATAATTGTAAAAATTGTTTTAACTGCGTTCTTATTACTTCATGATAATCTTTTCCATAAGCATACTTTGAGATTTTTGGGCCGGCTGTATTTTGCTCTTCAGCAGGATAATAATTTTTCAACAGTGTGATTACAGATTTTGCGCCGGGAACGAGTTTAGAAGGATCAACTCGCAGCTCAAAATGATTTTCCATGTATTGCATACTGCCATGGTAACCTTTAGAAAGCCACGCTTCCAACCGCCTGGCATCGTCGTTTAAAGGCTCGGCTCTTGCGATACCGCAGTATTCAAAACCCAGTTGCCGGGCTAATTGTTTTACCAGTAAAGTGTGTTGATCTGTTTTCACTAAGGTGCAAAAATCACAATTTTGTGGCGGATATTAATCACTTTAACTTTTATTCCTCTTCCAGGTGAAGCCGGTGGAAAAACCGGTGAATAGCAGGAGCCAACAGCACACCAATATTAGTGATAAAAGCTACGCCGCTAAAAAGCGCATAAAAAGAAGAAAACCATTTACCGGAATCGGTTTTTATCTCTATTACCGGCCCCATGCCACTTAATATCATTGATGCATTGTGCAATGAATCGAGCCAGCTTGAACCCGCTGTAAAATGATAACCAACGATTCCAATTATTAAGCAGATCAGCAGGAAAAGAAATACAAAGAAAAAATTCCTGAATAGCCTCCTGTAAAATACAGGCATTGGTGCAAGTGGCTGGCGTTTATGTTCGTACATGGATGGGGGAAAATTTTAAAGTTTAAAAGTTTCAGCGGACTAAATACTAAATACTAAATACTAAATACTAAATACTAAATACTAAATACTAAATACTAAATACTAAATACTAAATACTAAATACTAAATACTAAATACTGAATTCCGAAACCCCCTCTATAACAACGCCCTGTCAATGATCCGCTTCATCTCTAAATAAACGTCTTTCTTTTGTTCATTCAATATTTTCTTTACGAAGAAGATGGCTGCATAATTTTTTCTTCTGTCAATATACGGCCATGTTCCGAACAACCCGGGGCAGGAAACTGCAGTAACATTTCCATTCGCGTCTTTTTCCTGTATCCATAAGCCAAGTCCATATTCATAATCGCTGGCAGTAGGCGGTGCATATTTCATTTTAGCAATGGGAACCTGCACGGATTCCATTTCAGCAATAGATTTTCCTGAAAGAATTTGTTTGCCGTTTACTAGTCCTTTATCTAGCAGCATTTGCATAAACTTCATGTAATCTGTTGCTGTGGATATTGCGCCACCGGAAGGGTTAACTGTACGGCCCTCTTCTTTTCCAAAGGTAGTATTACGCATGCCAAGCGGCCTCAGCAATCTTTCCTGCATCAATTTTTCGAAAGTTTTTTTACTGATCACTTCCAATACCCGGCCAGCTATGTTTAGCCCTATCCCTCCGTACCAGAATGTTGTTCCAGCATTGAACTGGATATCGCGTTTAGTAACAAAAGAAAAAACTTCTTCTTCCAGCGTTTTATATTTTCCTCTTTGTAATAGAGACATTAAACCATTTTCGGTTTGTATGCCGGTAGTGTGCGTTAAACAGTGCCTGATCGTTATATAACCTTTGCCATAAGATGTAAGCAATGGCAGGTATTTACTTACAGGATCATCAAGCGAGATTTTTCCTTCATCAACAAAAGTCATTACAAGTGCAGCAGTCAGCCATTTACTGCAGGAAGCAATCGGCGCAATTGTTTTATCATTAAAATCACCTGTTGACTGGTTATAAATTGTTTTACCATCTTTATTGATCTGAACGGTAAAATCACTTCCAAGTTCTTTCTTATGCTGATCAATAAAACTGGCTAGTTCACCAAAATTATTTTGAGAATAAGATCCCTGAAATAATAGCATGAAAACTGCTATCAGGCTGACTTTCATGCAGAAGCGCTTCTTCAAAAACGACATAATTGCTTATTTAAAGGTTTGGATTGCTATTTGAGATTGTTACCAGCTTTTAGTAAGCGTGAATCGTCGATCGTGAATCGTCAATTCATTCACGTTTCACGATTGACGATTCACGTTACAAAGAACTAAAAGCTCGTAAACACACAATAATAACGCTATGAATCTAAATAACTATACAATCAAGGCACAGGAAATTATACAGGCCGCCCAGCAATTGGCGTTCAATGCCGGTAATCCTGCTATTGAAACTGTTCATGTTTTAAAAGCATTGCTGGATGACCAGGATAGTCCTGTGGATTTTTTATTGAAGAAGAACAATGTTAATCTTCCTTATGTGGAAACAAAACTGGAAGATGCTATTACTAAATTGCCAAAAATACAAAGTGGTGAACCTGCTCAAACCATCAGCCGTGATCTTAACAGTGCATTATTGCGAACTAATGCGTTACTAAAGAAATTCAATGATGAATTTGTAAGTGTTGAACATTTAATACTAGGTATTTTACAGGGCAGCGATGATGCCGCTAAAATGCTGAAGGATGCCGGCGCAACAGAAAAGGGTTTGGTAGCTGCTATTACCGATCTGAGACAGGGATCAACTGTAAACTCACAAACACAATCGCAGCAATATCATGCGCTGCAGAAATACGCCAGGAATCTGAACGAACTAGCCAGTGCTGGTAAGCTGGATCCTGTGATCGGCCGGGATGAAGAGATCAGGAGAACATTACATATTCTTTCTCGGCGCTCTAAAAATAATCCCATACTCGTGGGTGAACCCGGTGTTGGTAAAACAGCGATAGCAGAAGGGTTAGCAATGCGTATTGTAAATGGTGATGTGCCTGAAAATCTGAAAAGCAAGATCATTTTCGGCCTCGACCTGGGACAACTGATTGCTGGTGCAAAATATAAAGGAGAGTTTGAAGAGCGATTAAAAGCGGTGATAAATGAAGTGGCGAAAAGTGATGGAGAGATCATCCTTTTCATTGATGAGATTCATACGCTTGTCGGAGCAGGTGGTGGCGAAGGTGCGATGGACGCCGCGAATATTTTAAAACCGGCGCTGGCCCGTGGAGAATTAAGAGCAATAGGTGCAACAACATTAAATGAGTATCAGAAATATTTTGAAAAAGATAAAGCGCTGGAGCGTCGTTTTCAAAAAGTAATGGTAAATGAGCCAAATGTAGAAGACGCTATTTCTATTCTTCGCGGATTGAAAGACCGTTACGAAGCGCACCATCATGTAAGAATTAAAGACGAAGCGATCATTGCTGCAGTTGAATTATCTAACCGCTATATCACCGATCGTTTTCTTCCTGATAAGGCAATTGACCTGATCGATGAAAGTGCCGCTAAGCTAAGATTGGAAATGAATTCCATGCCCGAAGAACTGGATGAACTGGAAAGACGCATCCGGCAACTCGAAATAGAAAGGGAGGCGATCAAAAGAGAGGATGACCAGGACAAATTGAAAGAGCTGAACACGACCATCAGCAACATGATGGTAGAACGTGATACTTATAAAGCAAAATGGCAGCAGGAAAAAGAGCTGGTTGACAAAGTGCAAACTGCTAAAACAGATATTGAAACATTGAGACAGGAAGCAGAAAAAGCAGAGCGTGAAGGTGATTATGGTAAGGTGGCCGAGATCCGTTACGGCAAAGTAAAAGAAAAAGAAAAACTCATAAATGAGTTGTCTGTACAGTTAGACCAGTCTGCAGAAAAGCGTTTATTAAAAGAGGAAGTGGATGCAGATGATATTGCAGAAAATGTAGCCAGGGCGACTGGTATTCCGGTAACCCGTATGTTGCAAAGTGAAAAAGAAAAGCTGCTGCATTTAGAAAATCATCTGCACCAGAGAGTAGTGGGGCAGCAGGAAGCAATTACTGCTGTTGCAGATGCCATCCGTAGGAGCAGGGCCGGGTTAAGCGATCCTAAGAAACCAATAGGTTCATTTATATTTTTAGGAACAACCGGCGTAGGTAAAACAGAACTGGCGAAAGCGCTTGCCGAATATTTGTTTGATGATGAGAGTATGATGACAAGAATAGACATGAGTGAATACCAGGAAAAACATGCTGTTTCAAGATTGGTAGGTGCGCCTCCCGGTTATGTAGGTTATGAAGAAGGTGGACAATTAACCGAAGCAGTAAGAAGAAAACCTTACAGTGTAATATTGCTGGATGAAATTGAAAAAGCGCATCCTGATGTGTTCAATATATTGTTGCAGGTTTTGGATGACGGACGTTTAACTGATAACAAGGGTCGTGTAGTAAACTTTAAGAATACTATTATCATCATGACCAGCAACATGGGAAGTGCGGTGATACAGGAGGCTTTTGAAAATGTGAACGAAAAGAACAGGGAAGAAGTAGTAGAAAAAACAGAAGAGGAAGTATTAAATCTCCTGAGACAAAATATGAGGCCGGAATTTTTAAACAGGATCGATGAAGTGATCATGTTCCAGCCGCTCATGAAAAATGAGATAAAAAATATCATCAATATTCAGTTGAAACACCTGAAAGATATGGTGGCACAAAGCGGAATTGTTCTCAACTTCAGTGATTACCTGCTGGATTACCTCGCAGAAAATGGTTACGATCCCCAGTTTGGTGCGAGACCATTAAAGCGGCTGATCCAGAAAGAGATCATTAATCACCTAAGTAAAAAAATTCTGGGGGGTGATATTGATAAAATGCATCCTGTGGTAGTAGACGTATTTGACGGAGTGGTGGTTTTTAGAAATGAAACGGCAGCAGAATTGGTAACGAAATAAGAGTATTGCTACAAAGACGCTAAGGCACTAAGAAACACAAAGATTTTTGTGAAACTTAGTGCCTGTGTTATTGGCGCCCTTTAATGGAAAATATTTTCAAACAACTTTTTTAAGAAGCCTTTCTTTTTGGGTTGTCCATTTGGGTTTTCTGTATCAAATTCACCGGGTATATATATAGGCTTTGGAATACTGTTAAGCGAGTCTTCAATAAATTTTTCATGTATAACCGCAGGGGGAACATATAGTGCGACACTGTATATCATCCTGTCATTATCATTGTTTTTATATACAGGGTCTGCAGGATGATTGATTAATATTCTTTTTCCTAAAGAAACAAGTTGTTGTCTGGTTAGTGTATCCAAACTTTGCCAGCTATTACTGCTGTCATTAAATGCCAGGTAATGTTTATTATCAACATCATAATAAATATTGCTTTTAGGGTAATAATAAAATTTAGAACCCTGCGCATTATTTCCGCCGGTACAGCTTTGGAAATGAAATGTGATCGCTATTACCACTGCAATAGAAATAAGCCGTATAGTCTTACTTGTTTTCATCAGTGATGTTATTTAATTGTAATTGCTCCACTAATTTTTTTGCTATCGGATCCTCATCTGCTGCTTCTCTCAATAATTTCACTCCTTTAAAAACATTTCTCTCGAATGAACAATTAGTATAGTTATTCATACGCAAGATTTCTTTATTGTCTGCGAAAATATAAAGGAAGCCGAGCGTGGTCTTGGCCGGCGCATAATCCCCGGCCTTCGCTTTCATCAACAGGTCAAGAGATTTACTGCAATCAGCACCTGCATATTTTTTTTGAAGCCCAAGGTTTCCATAGTAATACATGGCCTCAGGAACTTCTTTAGTAGCGAGATACTGGTAAATATAAACAGCGCCACCAGTTTGATTCTGTTTCAAAAGGGTGTAGGCATCCTGCAGTTCCATTTTTATGTCTGCGTCTGTTAACCTGAATCTTCTTGCTGGTTTATTTTTCCAGTCAGCCAAAGTAATAAGGTCGGCTTTTTTTAGCCATCCCTTTAATTTATCATCATCGCCGTGTTTTATATGCGTATAAACAAATCCATCTTTCTCGTCAGTGGCAATGATGGTATCGGTTGAGGGAATTAAATATTGCGATTCCTTTTTTGCTGTGTCTGCGTCTTCATAAAAGAAAGCTCTTGCAGCAAATACTTTATACTCACCAATATTTTTTGTTCCGTCATTTTTACCCTGGTTGAATAATATCCAGGAAATTATTCCTGCTGCAATTATTATCGCTAATAAATAAATATATTTTATAAAAGATCTTTTTCTTGTTTTGGTATGCTTTATTCCGTGTGCCTGGTTTTCTTTCACAGGTTTTATATGCAATTCTTTTTGCAACTTTTCTTTTTCCTGCAGTAATAATTCTCTTCTTTTTAGCAGCTTCTCCATTTCGCCTGTGGCGAGTAAAATATTAGAAGTAACATACTGATGAAGTGCAATGCCATCTTTAAAACGGTTTACCGGGTCTTTCTGCAGGCAGGTATAAACAAGATTGATGAGCCACCATGGTAACTGCATTTCAGCTTGTTTCTTATCAGCGCCCCATGATGCAGGCAATGCTTTTTCTCTTAACGAAATAATATCTGGCGGGCTTTCTTCCAAATGGGCGAGCATCACCGCATTTCTTGCTCTCTCGCTGTGATCTCTTAAAAGAAAAGGAACAATACCGGCTAGTATTTCAAACATTACAATACCAAAACTGTATATATCACTTTGAAACAGAAGTTGCCCTTCATTTTGTTCGGGCGCCATAAACTCTATGGCTCCCGCATTGCGCAAACTGGTGCGGCGCTGTTCTTCAGACAACATAGCCATTCCAAAATCAAGGAGTATATAATTGCCGGTACGGGTATTAAAACGAATATTATTTGTTTTAATGTCGCCATGTTTTACATCTACACGATGACAATGCGCAAGCGCATGGGATAATTGTTCAGCAACTTTTACGGCTTCTTTGATTGTAAAAACAGGATCGTACGGCGGCTTTAAAAGATCTTCCAGGTCGGGGCCTTCTATGTATTCCATTTCAATAAAAGGCAATGCACCGGTATCTGTAATTCCTGAACTGATAATTTTTACAACATAGGGATTGGGTTCTTTATTAACCTGCTTTAACTTGTTTACTTCATTTTGAAAAGCACGAAAATGTTTATCATCAGGATTTTCACTAAAAATCGGTGTGGGTATCAATTTAACGGCGGTGATCATGGGGCCGATACGCCTCGCCTTGTACACAGAGCCCTGCCCGCCGGTTTTCAGCGCACCCAAATTCTCCAGTCCCTCTGCTATCGTGAATAATTTAGCCATTTTTCAATAAAGCCGCTATAAGAAAGCATACTGTGTTACGAGATGTTTTTATAAAACGAAGCCACAGTAGCTTGCGTAAGTTTAGCAAATTATAAGCCACCTTATCGGAATGAGTTGATAATGAACAAGTTTTTATATATTGTTTACTAGGGTCATTTATTGATCCATTCTTATATTTATCTTCTATTATCTCTTATAACACGAATTTTATGAAAAATAATATGTCTAAATTTCTAATTGTTATTTTCCAGTTGATCTTTATTCTGAAACTGGATGCACAAATTTCAGCTAGCAGCATCACCGTTTACACAACCGCTCAAAACACAGCCTACAGGTTAACGAAAACGGCAATACTGGATTTTAAGCAGATGGGTCAGCCCCAGGAAACCCAGGTGTGTGTATTCGTAGACCCTAAAAGAAGTTTTCAAAATTTTATTGGAATTGGCGGAGCTCTAACTGATGCTTCCGCAGAAACATTTGCGAAACTTCCTCGAAATAAACAACAGGAATTTTTGCAGGCCTATTATAACCCGGTTTCCGGTATAGGATACAACCTTGCAAGAACTAATATTCATAGTTGTGATTTTTCAAGTGATAGCTATACCTATGTGCAGGATGGCGATGTTGCTTTGAAAACATTTAATATCGGCCATGATAAAAAATACCGTATTCCTTTTATACAGCAGGCGATTGCCGCTACAGGAAATAAACTCGTATTATTCGTAAGTCCGTGGAGCCCTCCGGGATGGATGAAAACCAATAATGAAATGCTGCATGGTGGTAAACTGAAAAAAGAATATTACCAGAGCTGGGCGAATTACTATGTAAAATTTATCAGGGCCTATCAGAAAGAAGGTATCCCGGTATGGGGGCTAACTATTCAGAACGAACCCATGGCAACACAAAAATGGGAGTCCTGCGTTTTTACTGCTGAAGAACAGCGTGACTTCCTGAAGAATAATCTTGGACCTACATTAAAGAACCAGGGATTAGGTGATAAAAAGATCATTGTATGGGATCATAACCGCGACCTTATCTACCAGCAGGTGAGCACAATTCTCGGCGATCCTGAAGCGGCAAAATATGCATGGGGTACTGGCTTTCATTGGTACGAGGACTGGAGCGGCGGAGACCAGGTATTTGAAAATGTAAAAAGAGTTTCAGAAGCTTTTCCATCGAAAAATTTATTGTTTACCGAGGGATGCAATGGACCATTTAGCATGAATACCATCAACGACTGGAAATTGGGCGAACGTTACGGCCGTTCTATGATCAATGATTTTAACAGCGGCGCAGTGGGCTGGACAGACTGGAATGTTTTACTTGATGAAACCGGTGGACCTAACCATGTACAGAATTTTTGTTTTGCACCCATTCATTCAAACACTAAAACCGGCGAGCTTATTTATACGAACGCCTATTATTATATCGGGCAGTTTTCAAAATTTATTCGGCCGGGTGCAAAACGTATCGCGACTGCATCCAGCAGAAGCCCGTTATTGTCAACCGCGTTTTTAAATAAAGACGGAAAGATTGCCACGGTGGTCATGAACCAAACTGACAAAGAGATCAAATATTTTTTATGGATGGATGGGAAGGCTGCCGAGACAATAAGCCAGCCTCATTCCATTTCAACATTTGTATTTAACAGGTAAACAGGAAGAGTTTTAATGATCATCCTAATTTTCATTACTAATGTTGCAATCAATCAAAAAAAAATATTTATACTTCCTTTTCCTGCTGCTTTCCTTATTCATGCTGGAGATGGTTACTGCACAATCGACTCGTTTTACCGAAGGGTATTCTTTTTATGTACGCAAAGATTTTAAGTCGGCGATCAATATTTTCAGAAAAGAAGCTGATGCAGGAGATGGGAATGCAATGTACATGCTCTCTGAAATGAACCGCAAAGGGGAAGGCTTCGACAAAGATTCGACAGAATCATTTAACTGGTTAAAAAAAGCCTCCGGTACCGGGCATCCTGCTGCGATGTTTAAACTTGGCGTTATGTATTTGCATGGAACCAACGTTACAAGAGATAGTTCTGCCGGTTTACAACTTATTCAACGGTCCGCAGAAAAAAATTATTCGAATGCTCTTTATGAACTTGGATATTTATATGATAATGGAAAGGATGTAACGAAAGATTCTGTACTTGCTTTAAAATGGTATACTAAAGCCGTTGAAGCTGGCAATGTTATGGCCATGAATAATCTTGGTTTTAAATACAGTATCGGAAGATGGGTTAAAAAAGATTATGCACTTGCTGTGCGGCTGTTTCAAAAAGCGGCTGATGCAGGTTTGCCATCTGCTATGTTTAATCTCGGGAGAATGTATGAGTTTGGAAGAGGTGTTGAACAAAACGATGCAGAAGCGCTAAAATGGTACAGGAAGGCGCTGGAAAAGAGTCCGGAAAATGAAGGCGGTCCAAATTATTCTATTGGTTTATTCTATGAGTCTGGCAGAGGTGGTCTGACGCAGGATTACGCTGAAGCCACAAAGTATTTCATGAAAAGTAAATCGCCTGGTATGCAGCATATAGGTCGTATGTATGAGTTGGGTAAAGGTGTTCCGGCAGATATTAGTGTGGCGACGGTTTGGTATAAGAGTGCAGCAAATAATGATAACGGTTTTGGGATGTATTACCTGGGCCACGTACAAAAAGACCCTCTCCTGGCAAATGAATGGTACAAAAAAGCGATTACATGGTTTCAAAAACACATCGCATCTACATTTAATGATACCGAATCCATGCGGGGCCTTGCCTCGATGTATGAAAATGGATATGGCACTGAAAAAAATATGGATGAAGCCATAAAATTATACCAGCTCGCTGCTGACTGGGGCGATGTGGAGGCAAAGGCGAAACTGAAGGGAATACGCAATAATTATTAATTATTAATTGATTCAACATTCATCATTTAACATTCAACATTATTCTTCCTCCAGCCAGATCACTTTCTGTTCAGGTACATGCGGCTGACCAATTATATCCCTGTAAAGATCTGGCCTCCTTGCTTTTTTATAACGATAACCACCGGCATTGATAAGTTTATCTGCAGTGAAAGTGGCTGTTACAAAATCATTATCAAGCTTCCTGCATTCGGCGATAATATCACCAAACGGATCGATGATCATAGAGCAACCATTTTTCAACTGGTCATCATCCATCCCAATGGGATTTGAGAAAACAACATAGACGGCATTATCATAGGCTCTAGCCGGCAACCATTTGATGAGCCAGTCGCGGCCCTTCATTCCATCAAATTCTATTCTTAAAGAAGTAGGATCATTCTCCCTGTTCTCCCAGAGTTTCGCATCTATAAAGCCTGCACCGGGGCGGGTAGAAGGAGTACACATAGTTACATGCGGCATGAAAATAATATCAGCCCCAAGCAAATTTGTTGCTCTTACATTTTCAATAATGTTGTTATCGTAACAAATTAATATCCCGCATTTCCATCCAAATAAATCAAAAACGCAATATTGATCTCCAGGAGTTAAATATGGATTGATAAAAGGATGCAGCTTACGAAATTTAGCAACCAGGCCGTTTTTATCAACGCACACATAAGCTTTGTATAATTTATCGTCTTTGTCTTTTTCAAATAACCCTGCAAGCACAGTGATATCGTGTTTAGCCGCGATCTGTGTTAATCTTTTAATGCTTGGACCATCAGGAATAAATTCGGCAAGGTCAAGCATTTCTTCTTTGCTAAGGTGTCTTGCGAAAGTGTAACCTGTAACAGAACATTCATGAAATGCGATAGCTTTCGATCCCTCAGCTGCTGCTTTCTCACTTAAGCTTTCAATTACAGAAAGATTATAGTTTTTATCACCGCTTTTATTTTCAAACTGCGCAGTCGATATTTTTATATTTTCCATGATACAATATTAATATTGCTTCAGTAAACTTACTATTAAAGCCCAAGATGAAAAAGACAACCGTATTAATACTTGTTTTTACTTTCTTTCTTAACCAGTCTTGTAACACAACTAAGCTGAACAGGACGAACACCTTTATTGCCTGGCAGCCATCCCATCAAACAGATACCGGAAAAGATTTTAGTGAGGCCGCAGTTTCTAATGCTATAGTTGAAGCCGCTATGGAAACAAACCCTAAAATGAAAGAATATAAAGTTTGGAGTTTGGGCAATGAAAATGTCCATCATCCAAATGTTGGAAGCAACACCGTTATCGAACACACATCAGCAATTATTGATGGAAAGATTTCGGGTTATGCTTATGAATTACAGGATGCGAATAAACATCACCCTGAAGTTTTTATTGCGGTGCATAGTAACGGAGGAACAAAGCGACATGCCATCTGGGGATATATTCATTACGGCGACCAGTTTGAATCAGCTAACCGCGAACTCGCGGCGACTTTATTAAAAGCAGTTTGTTCTGCTACAGATTTAGAAAACAGGGGAGTATTATTAGACAGCACAACCGGCCGTAACGATTACCGGTGTAAAACAACCGGTAAACTCAGCTTTTATAGTTTGGATGAAAATATAAACACGGCACCTTACCGGGTGTTACTGGAAGTAGGTGATAATGCTGCGAGCAGAGATTTTTTATTGAACCCTTCGAACCAGAAAAAAGTTGGCGGCGCAATTAAACAAGCATTGGCTGATTGGCTCGAAAACAAAAGAACCAGGAATTAATTATCCTGGCCCGAATATCTTTTTATTGCGGAGATAAAATCATTTGCGGTTTCTCCTGCAAAACCACTCCACTCTTTTAATATTCTGCCATCGCTGGTCATTAAAACAGTAGTGGGTAAATAACCCGCTGTGTTATACCTGCCTGCAAGCTGTTCGTTTTCCACAGCAACATCCTGTGGAAGTGCTTTCCTTCTTGGAAAATCTACATGCACCATTACCAGGTTTTGATTAGCGAAGTCCTGGAACCTTTTATTTGAAAAAACATTTTGTTCTAATCTCATGCAGGGCTGGCACCAGTCAGATCCTGAAAAATTCAGCAGCACTAATTTGTGCTCATTCCTGGCGATGGACTGTGCTTTTTTTAATCTTGGTGTTTGCGCATTGACAACTGCAATTACAAAAAGAAAGGTTGTAATGAAGAGGAGTTTTTTCATGGATGAGAGTTGAGTGGCGAAATTAACCTGCTCAAAATTATTGCCGTGTTAATAAACGCCTAATTATTTTTTATTTAGAATCGTCATCTTTGCGCTCATCAACCAACAATCCTTTTATGGCGAGGGTACACAGGAAAGCTGCGATGAGCTTCATTTTCATCACTTTATTGATAGACGTGATCGGCTGGGGAATTATTATTCCGGTGTTCCCAAAGCTGATCATGGGCCTTACCCATAAGGATATAAGCGCCGTTTCTGAATATGGTGGGTGGCTCACTTTTGCTTATGCCATCATGCAATTCGTTTTTGCGCCGGTGCTCGGTAATCTCAGTGACCAGTATGGCCGCCGACCGGTGTTGCTATTTTCACTTTTTGGTTTTGGGATTGATTATTTATTCCTCTCATTTGCACCTACGATCGGGTGGCTGTTTGTGGGCCGCATTGTTGCAGGTATTACAGGCGCCAGCTTTACTACAGCTAGTGCATACATAGCAGACATCAGCACGAATGAAAACAGGACGAAAAATTTTGGATTGATAGGAGCGGCGTTCGGACTTGGATTTATTATTGGGCCGATGATCGGCGGATTATTAGGACAGTTCGGCGCAAGAATTCCTTTTCTTTTCGCTGCAGGATTAACATTGCTGAACTGGTTGTACGGATATTTTGTTTTACCTGAATCATTATCAAAAGAGCATAGAAGAAAGTTTGAATTGAAAAGAGCGAATCCATTGGGTTCATTAATACAACTGAAAAAATATCCTGCTATCAGCGGGTTGATTATTTCACTTCTTTTCGTTTATATAGCTGCACATGCAGTGCAAAGTACCTGGACATATATCAACATTGCAAAATTCAACTGGAGTGAATCTATGATCGGGCTCTCACTAGGAGCAGTAGGATTATTAGTGGCAATTGTCCAGGGCGGGTTGATACGTTTTATTAACCCCAAACTCGGGAATGAAAAAAGTATTTATTACGGTCTTGGTTTATATGCTTTGGGATTGATTCTTTTTGCTTTTGCTTCCCAAACCTGGATGATGTTTGTTTTCTTAATTCCATATTGTTTTGGCGGAATTGCCGGGCCGGCATTACAAAGCGTGATCTCGGTTCATGTTCCGCCAAATGAGCAGGGCGAACTGCAGGGAGCGTTAACAAGTTTAATGAGCGCAACGTCCATCGTTGGTCCTCTAATGATGACTTATCTTTTTTCTTTTTTTACAAGGAAGAATGCACTGGTTCATTTTCCGGGCGCACCATTTTTTGCCGGTGCTGTTTTTATGCTGGTAAGTGCATTGATTGCTTATTCGGCATTGAAAGCGGAGAAGGAAGCGGTGGGGGTTTAGTTTTCGGATTTCGGTTTTCAGATTTCAGATCCGCGACAAAGTAAATGATGCCATTATTTTATATATTTTTTTCAGAAACCTTTTTTAGTGAAACAACTTTTTTATTTAATTAGCACATTTATATTGTTCAATATGAAAGTACAGGCACAATCAAAAACGTGCCCATCTTTCATACCTCTGCAAATTGGACAACAGATTAACACCTTATCAAAAAAATATAATATTACCGATAGAAGTATTCTGGCTGATTCAGAGTTGCTTTTTATTTTTAAAATCGAGTATACATTTACCGATACAGCCATTTTAAAAGAAAAAAACATTAAGGCACTTTTTTTTAATATTGATAGTGCCAATAAGATATCTTCTATAATTCTGATTCCAAATAGTTCGACTCTTTTTTTCAAGCGTTTAAATGAAGACTTAGGCGAGATATCTACAACTATGTCCTTTGGTTATCCTGGACATGGTATTAATACTTATAACTGGAATCAAATACAACACTGTAAAGTTTCTTATATAGAATCTACTAATGGAATTTTAATCACTGTTGATAATGGAAAGGATAGTGGCCTTCGTTTTAGTGCCGACTAAATAATCTTCGCTTAGAGCAGGGTGAGAAAAATTTCGTCTTCGTGCCAACAACTGAAATTCAGAGGCCAATTACAAAAAAATTGAATCCAGATACCAAAAAATCACTGATAAACGGCATGATTTTTCATCTGGTACTTTCATGAGCCTCGCCAAATACCGGGAAAAAAGAAAGTTCAACGAAACGCCTGAGCCAACAGGAGGCAAGCCTGCTGCAAAAAAGTTAACCTTCGTAATTCAGAAACACGCAGCTTCTCATCTTCATTATGATTTCCGGCTCGAAATGGAAGGCGTGCTGAAAAGCTGGGCCGTTCCAAAAGGCCCTTCGATGGATCCGTCTGTAAAACGCCTGGCCATGATGGTAGAGGATCATCCTTATGATTATAAAAATTTCGAGGGAATTATTCCGAAAGGAAATTATGGCGCAGGTACCGTAATCGTTTGGGATGAAGGCTGGTACGAACCGGCGGAAAAAATAAGCGGCTCACTAAAAGAGATCGAAAAAAGCTTATTGTCACAGTTACATAAAGGAACACTGAAAATAAAAATGCATGGCAAGAAGCTGAAAGGAGAATTTGCTTTGGTGCGTGCATCACAAAGAGGTGATAACTCCTGGCTGCTGATGAAACTGAATGATGATTATGCAGGCGAAACAGATATTACCAAAAAAGACAAATCGGTTCAGTCGGGCAAAACTTTAGAACAGGTAAAATCGACATCCAATAAAAAATGGATCAGTAACAAGGATAGTTCGGGAAAGTTAAAAGATAAAGATGAAGAGACCGGTCAGGAGGAAAGTGAAGAGTTGAATGAGATATTAAACGCTGCACCAAAAACAGCTTTTCCTTCTGCAATAAAGCCAATGCAGGTTAAAGAATCGAAAGAAATATTTGATGGTGACGATTGGTTTTTTGAGATCGACTGGCTGTCTGAAGGCGAAAGAGTAATGGCTTTTATCAACCATGACAAAGTACAATTGAAGTCAGGAGCAAAACCGGTTACGAAACAGTTTTCAGCAATAACGGAAAGCTTAAAAGATATCAATCATAAATGTATTCTTGATGGTGCGATTGTTTGTTTGAACGAAGAAGGGTTACCGGTATCAGCAGGCGATCCAAAAAATCAATCTGTATTTTTTGTATTCGATATTCTATGGCTCGATGGAAAGGATTTAATGGGTCTGAGTTTAACGGTAAGAAAAAGTTTACTTGAAGAAATATTGACTGCAAGCGATGTTATAAAATATGTGGATCATATTGAACAGAATGGAATTGCTTTTTATGAAGTGGCATTAAAGAAAGGTCTTCATGCCATTATCGCAAGAGAAAAGAATTCAATTTATACGCCGGGTAAAAAGAACGATGACTGGTTGAGTATAAAGATGAATTCAAAAGTAAAAATTCAGAAAGAAAAAAAATCAACTATAAAAAAAGGTAGGCGAATCAAAGGATCGATGTTTGAACCAGGGAAGAAAGAAGAGACCATTTCAATCAAATCTCATCCTATCAAATTCACCAATCTTGATAAAATATTCTGGCCCGATCTAAAACTTACCAAAAGAGATGTACTGAATTATTACAACGATATGATGCCTTATATTCTTCCCTATATGAAGAACAGGCCGCAGTCTCTGAATCGCCACCCGGATGGAATTAATGGTGAAAATTTTTTTCAGAAAAACGTAAAAGGAAAAGTTCCGGAATGGATCACGACGCATCCTTATACGAGTGAATCTGACGGGCAAACCAAAGATTTTTTTGTCTGTACTGATGAGGCCAGCCTCATGTATATTGTTAATCTCGGTTGTATAGAATTAAATCCCTGGCACAGCCGGATAGAACATGCGGAAAATCCTGACTGGTGTGTGATAGACCTTGATCCGAATAATATAGATTTTAAAAAAGTGATTGAAACCGCCAATGCTGTTAAAGACCTGCTGGATGAAATTAAAGTGCCGTCTTATTGCAAAACTTCCGGGTCGAGGGGCTTGCATATCTACATCCCTTTGGGAGCAAAATATACTTATGACCAGTCGAGACAATTTGCAGAACTTCTTGTAAATGTTGTTTTCCCTAAAGTATCG
>JAQBNK010000058.1 GCA_028288595.1 Chitinophagaceae bacterium | reverse complement strand
TGAAAGAAGCCTTGAGAAAGCAAACAACTAAATACAATGAAAAGTTTGATTTATTGCCTGAATTTAAAGCAGGAATTCACCTTGGAAAAGTGACTACAGGAGAAATAGGGGTTATTAAAAAAGATATAATCTTTACGGGTGACGTGCTCAATACGACTTCCCGGATACAAGGACTTTGCAATACTTATAAAGTTGACATACTTATTTCTAGTGAGCTTTTAAAAAGGCTTAACCTTCAATCTAAATTTAAAATTAAAAATTTAGGCGAGGTTGAGTTAAAGGGCCGAGAAGAAAAGATAGAGTTATTTACAATTTATGATTCTAAAAAAATTGAAATTAAGGGTCAAAGTCATACTTCACAATATCAAGTTTCACTTGATTACTGAGAAGAAAGCTATCCAACAATTTGAAAGAGATCACAATATAAGTGCTTATGAAAAAAATATTCCTTATACCTGTTTTCATCTGTTTCATTATAGCAATTGTTCATTCTCAGCCTGCTCCTAAGGAGATAGATAGTTTAAAACACGTCCTTGCTATTACGAATGCAGATACTACAAGAGTGCACTTATTAAGACAAACGGGCTATACCCAAAGGAATCTTTCACTTTTACAGCAAGCATTAGCTTTAGCGAAAAAGCTAAAATATGTGACTGGGATCGTTAATTGCTATAACACGATGGGCAATTTTTTCTTTGGGAATAGTAATTATCCTAACGCAATCGAATTTTACCTTCAGGGTTTAAAAATAAGCGAGGAAAATGAGTACTTAGCGGGTATCGGTAAAACTAAAGGGAATATTGGATCAGTATATATTAAACAAGGAAATTACAGATTAGGCTTAATTTATTCGCTAGAGGCATTATCGATTTCAAAATCCGTAAATAACCTGCGTAGCTTTGCAATACAGTCTTATGACATAGCAGGAGCCTATTTAAAATTGGGGAAAACTGATTCAGCTTTATTGTATGCAAATCAAAGCTATCAATATGCAATTCTTTCGAAAGATTCAAATGCCTTAACCAGTTCTTTGCATACGTTAGGAAATATACATCACCGCCTTGGTAATGTAAGACTGGCGTTAGAATATTATCGAATGGCTATAACTTATTCTCCCGGGTATATATTTATTCTTCCCGAAATATTTGTAAGCATGGCAAATTTATATCAGCAAACAGGTGAAATTGATTCCTGCATTTTATACGCTGAAAAAGGATTGAGGTCAGCACAGGAATATAGCAATGGAGATATGATATTTCAATCTGCCGGTTTATTATCTTCTCTGTATGCAAAAAAAGATTTGCCCAAAAGCTTTTACTATTACAAATTAGCAGTGGCAGGGAAAGACAGCATGTTCAATTCGGAAAAAATAAAACAGATGGAAAACCTGTCTTTAAATGAAACTCTTCGACAACAGGAAAGAGAAATTGATAAGCATAAAATAAATGAAGAGCGTAAACGAAATCTTCAGTATGCCGGAATCGCAATCGCACTAATCGCATTTATTATACTGTTTCTTCTCCTCAGCCAAAGCATCATTGTAAAAACCAAATTTATTGAGTTCTTTGGTATACTTGGATTACTTGCAGTATTTGAATTCATTAATCTTTTCATTCATCCCTACTTATCGCAGGCAACGAATGATTCACCAGTGCTAATGTTGGTGGTATTAATTGCAATGGGTGCTTTGCTTATTCCATTGCATCATAAATTAGAGAAATGGATCACAAAAATCATGGTAGAGAAAAATAAAAAGATACGACTGGAGTCTGCAAAAAAAACGATTCAACAATTGAAAGGATAACAAATAATAAAGTGTCATCTATACATTAATTTTTTACTTCAAACTGCATTTGCCTTTCAGCAGTTTCTTAAGCAATAGGCTGAGGTCAGACCTGCTCATAAAAACAGATCTCCACAGTCCACTACATTCATGTCTATTACCTGTCTAATCTTAAAATCAATCCAATCTTGATACCTCCATGTTCCGCTAAACCGGATCAGGTTGCTTATTGCAATAGTAAGGCGTATCACGAACTTGCGCGAAAAAAAGCCTTTATGGAAAACTCCGTGGTCTGCATCTTATAAAAATAATTAATCCCTGCAATGAGCCATCTTCCAGGAAAAATATTATTGGCCTTTTTTATTTTTTTTCCAGTCCTTACTAATAATGTCAATGAGCAACGAAAACTTGAAACAATTATTTCTCAAAAAGAAGGCATTGTAAATCCTGTGTTACTGGCCGAGATAAAAAAACTAAGGTTAAAATCTAAAGAGGCGAAAGCTTATTGCAAAGCCAATCATCTCAACATTGATTTTTATATCCTGGTAGATTTAAAATTGCATTCCGGGTTAAAACGTTTTTTTATCTGTGATTTTAAGAAAGACACAATCATGCACAGCTTCCTCGTAAGTCATGGTTGTTACACCTATCCATGGGGACACGATAATTCAAAAGATGATGCCGTCGTAAGTAATGAAGACGGATCCCATGCATCCTCTGTTGGAAAATATATTATCACCGCGAGGGGACATAGTCAATGGGGCATCAATGTAAAATATTATCTAAGCGGCCAGGAAAAAACAAATAGTAACGCTGCAAAAAGAGAAATTGTACTTCATTCCTGGGACAGCGTTTCTGATATAGAAGTTTATCCTAATGGAACGCCCGAAGGTTGGGGCTGTCCTGCAATATCAAACAACAGTATGAGAATTGTAGACCAGTTCTTAAAAACAGCGGACAAGAAAGTATTGCTTTGGGTGATAAAATAGTTGTAAGGCTCTTCTTCAATGGCTACTGACTTTACTATAGATTTTATTGCAGAATAACACAAACCTAAATATTGGCTTATAAATTGACTGCGGTTCTTCTAACATTAAAAATGCCAAAGAATTTGAAGTATAAAAACCGATTTTTATGTCTCCAATAATTACAATTTATCATTCAGTTAGGAGAAAGCTTCATTAAGAAAGCTTTCACAGACTTTCGAAAAAAAGAGAGGTATAAATGAAAAAACATTTATACCTCTCTCAGTAACATATGATCCCAAATAGTATTTCGACAATATGCTCGGGATACTGCCTTAACAATTTGAATTCAATACTTGAGGCCCTAAGCATATCGGATCCGAACTTGTTTTTAGAAGAGTGTAAGAAACTTGCGAGGTTATTGCCTGAAAATCAAGACAATATTTAGTAGACAGTGTCTACATTTTAATAGACAAAAATAAAAATTTTGTGAAAGGGACTCCCAAGTAAAAAAAGCTGCTAACTTCTTATGACAACGATTAAACAAGCGCAGAAGATCCTTAAAAAATACGGAGTTGGGGTTCTATATTTCGTGAAACAGAAGGACCTTGAACATCTCCTGCCCATATGAGAAAGATTGTGGATGACTATAATGACAAACAAAAAGATAGAGACTTGGAAAGCCGATACAATAAAGAAATGGGCTTTGGGGAATAAAGGAACTGCATATACTTGCGTATACAGTTGCTACAACATAACTACATCTAATTGAGATATACAGGCTGATGCCTTTGGTCACTATCTCGATTGTTAAAGCCTGACTTTGTTGTTTGGCTTTTCTTAATTTGTAAGGATGTTCACTTCAAAAAGACTTGGAGATTTGGAAATTAGTTTGCTTACCTCCAAAAATTTGCTTCACTATAATTTATAAAACTTGATGGAACACTATTGAATGTTTTGCCTATAACAGAAATATACAAAGTATCACAAAGATTAAAAGGAAAATTCAAACTAAAATGTATAAGCCCAGATGGTAAGGGTAACATAACCATCACAAAAAAATCTTTGTTAGATAAGTTTTGGTATTTATTATCAGACGATTCATGCCCGACCTAAGGTTAGCCTGAACTTCTATATACTGTAAGGTTTAAATATATAAATTGCTGGGTGTGGTTTATTAAGACTATCTTACTTATCTACTACTTCCGTCTCATTTGTTTTCGTCTTACTTATCCGCCGGCTAAACAGCAGTACATACGGCGCATGATAACAAAAATCAATTCACTTGCAAATATCCAAACAGGGTACATTCTTATCAGGCTGGATTCAAGCATTAGCCCAAATGAAATAACAGACGACCTCTTCAAACAATCAAATGAATTCTTTCTTATCACAGAAGTCACACCCGATGAGATTAAATTAAAGAAAGCAATCGTCGATGGCAGAATTATTACTTACGGTGATGATGTTATCCAATGCAATAAATTCTTTGACACTTGTTGCTGGTTCATTCAGACCAAGCACTTTATTCCAAACAATCAGGAACAAAAATTCATAAGAGAAATTCATGACCTCAAACAAGAGAAGTGGGGTGAATTGACGGCCAGCAAAAGAAGTATTTTATAACTGTTCAGTCCGATAAAATTTAATCTTTTATTATATAGCGGGGTTCTAATTTTGTAGTCTTAAAGTTCCCGATGACATATAAAATAATTTTCTCAAATAATAAAGTTGCAACGGTTGTTGAATCATTCAGTAAACCAGAACAAATCTACAAACATGAAGGGTATCTTATCTATGCAATCGTTGAGGCAGCAACAATTCAGGAAGCATATTACAAAGGTCGCTTTATGACCGAATATCAATTGAACGAAAGAAAGAAAAGTTTGATTTAGAAATCGGTCTCGTTCTTGTCTGATAAAGAAGTCTCTCATGCTGGGTGTTTACACTTCTTCCAGTATTCTATGATGGTTTTAATAGTATTTTTTACCTCCATGTAATCATTTTCTTTTTCAAAAAAGCCCTGCACCGTCATATCTATGTATGCCTTCCTTACTAGATCCGAATCCCCTGAAGTTGAATAGAATACAAATGGTATTGATTTTTCCCTTAATTGTGGATTTGCATCAATCTCCATTTTAAATTGAATTCCATTTTGACCCGGCAGGTTTACGTCGCACAAAACCAAAAAGGCTTTTTCTTCTGTTGTTTTAAGATATTCCAGTGCCGCAAGACAATTATCGAAAGTTATCAGTGTATTAGATACGTTTAATTCCTGTAACACATCTTTTATCAAGTCTTTGTCATCAGGGTCATCATCAATAAGTATTATTGGGCCAGACTTTGGCATCTTGCGGTTTAAATGGTCACTTATAATGTTGTTTCTGGAATGGCATTTTACTAAATTAAATCAATCCTCTGTTACTATAAGTGTTCAAGGAAGCGGCTGATTTTCTATACTGATACTATTGGCGACCTATAAACATAATAACCTCATCATGAAAGAAATCAAGGAGAAAACCATTTGAATCAGTACGCAAAGTAGCTGGACGCATTAGGCCTCTATTTAGAATATATGATAGATCATAGCCAATATCATTAATTACTTGTTGATTCTTAAATGTGATTTTGTAAGTAAGTATACCTCCCAGACGCTTTATAGAAAGTTTTGCTTTGAGAGGCTTTCCTTGATATATGTATTTGATAATGCACATTGGAAGGTAATGTAAGACCAAAACCATGCTAACAAGCGCCTTTAACACTGATTTGTGCAAAAGGATAAAGACATAAAAATGAGGTAAGTATTAGTATAAAAATTACACGTGTACATTTTCCAATTCTGCAATCGTCTAATTCGCATTTGATAAACAAGGAGATATTGGAGAGAACTCGAGAGTGATAAACTGCGACGAGGCTTGGGTTTACAACAAAACTAAAGCGTGGAATAATGTAGTCTTATTTTTTAAAACAAATTCACTCTTTTATTTTTACCGTTATTTCTATAAAGGCAACGTAAACCAAAATGTTGTACCCTCGCCAACTTCACTTTTAACGCCTATCTGGCCGTTGTGGCGTTTAATGATTTCTGAACTTATATAAAGCCCAAGACCTAGTCCTGACTGATGATGGCTGCCATGATCCACGCGGTAATAGCGGTCAAACAAATGCTGCAGTTTTTCTTTCGCTATACCCGGGCCGCAGTCTCTAACTTTTACAAGTGCCATGCTATTTTCCTTTTCAACAGACAGATGAATATCGCTGCAACCGGGGGCATACTTTACTGCATTGTTTACAAGATTTACAACCACCTGGTCGACCCGATTCTCATCTGCATGAACCTGCAAGTTTTCATTTCCGGAGAAAATGAGTTTGTGTATGCCGTCTTCCCGTATGTGATTGCAACACTGCTGCATCATGTGCGCCAGGGTAAAAGTCGTTTTATTTAATTTTAGTTCGCCCTCGTTCATACGGCTAACATTCAGTAGTTCTTCAATAAGTCCGCTGATCTTATCCATGCTTTTATTTGCCTGATCAATCAGTCGTATCATCATTTCCGGTGCAGGTTTATTCTTTATACGATCCATTAACTGCAATGCTGCTTTCAAACTGCTAACAGGAGTTTTTAATTCATGGCTGGCGATACTAATAAAATCATCTTTACGCTGTTCAAATTCTTTGCGTTCAGTAATGTCCAGCACAGTGCCAGAGTAATGGGCGGGCTTTCCTTCTTTTGCCGGGTAAAATTTAGCTTGGTCTCTCAGCCAGCGAAAGGTTTTATCATGTAAGCCAATAACAGGATATTCTATATTATAACTTTCACCCTTCAGGAATGCCTTTTCTATTGCTTCTTTCGTTTTTTCCCGGTATTCTTCAGTTACACATTCTAAAGAATTTTCTAGCGACATCACTTCATCAATATAATAGCCAAAAAACTCTTTCATTCTTTGTGAGGGGTCGAATGCACGGGTTTCCACATCAATGATCCAATTACCTATTTCATGCATTGTCTATTTTGTTTAGAGACGGCAGATTCAACAAGAAGTGCTGAAAAAGCTTACCAAAGTTCGAATGATTAAATCTTTTGTTCTTACACTCTTATTTATTTTTATTGTAAAAATCACACATTACCTCTTAGCCGGTCTGCGTAGTGGCGCTGCGGGAAGACCCAAATCGTTTTCACCTACGCCACAAAAAAGATAATAATTGATGATAAACCCAAGGTATAGAGGCAGCGAATGATTTGTTGAACCTGGTTCCTACATTGATCCTATGCTGAGGGTTTACTCATCCTTATCCAACTAATAAATAAGAAAGCCACAAATAATTGATTACCAATTTACTGTGGCTCTATTCTTTTGGTGTGGGCTGACATTACACTTGCTAATTTTTAATTTGCTATTGAGCAAGTTCCACGCATTTATAAAAATTTCTATCCCACAACTTCTTAATTAGGTTGTCGTATTCCTTAACTCTTTTTAGCAATAGTGGTGTCCAACGAGAACAATCTGCCAAGCAATTGAAAACATTTTGGAACTGAGGTATATGCTCAATTTGAGCACTTTTCTTCTCTTTCAATTTTCTTGAATACATGATCACTTTATAGTTTCAGAAGATACCGTTTCCCACATGGGCAATAATTTCCTTTTGCTTTAATACAGATGATTAATATTAAGGAGTATAACGCTCCTGAACCATGTTTCAATATGCAATAGATAAAAGAGATGTTTTTAGTTACAAGTATTGATAAGGTAACATGATATGTTTGCCTTATTCTTATTGCATTTGCCATCAATTTGCAACAACACCCCTCCCCGGCATTTAATCTAAGAAACTTTAATAAGCTAACCGGCTCATGTAAATTATAATAAGCTATCAAAAAAGAAGAGATGGTTGAATAATTTCGACGGGCATAATTCTTAATCAAGAGTTCCTAAATAAGCTGAAGGTGTCTTGCCATACAATTTCTTGAATTCTTCACTAAAATATTTACGGCGGTTGAAACCAACTGCGTATGCGACCTCGGTAACATTCATGCCGCCTCTTTCAAGTAAGGCAACAGCTTTTTTAAGCCTGAGCGATTTAATAAAATCATTCACGGTCATTCCCGTCAATGCTTTCACCTTTTTATATAAGATCGGTGCGCTTACCAGCATTTTTGTTGCAAGCAACCCTACGCTAAATTCTGGATTGTCAATATATTCATCCACATACTCCAATAACCTGTTCATAAAATCTTCATCGGCCTGGCTGAGTTTAACCGGTAAAAAATCTTCTGCAGGGTGCTCTGATCTTTCGTGGATCTCAATAAGCTGCCTGCCAAACTTTATCCTCATAGCGTTGCGGCCAGCGATTAAATTTCTTGCCTGCAATTCAAGCAACTGGATGCTGAAGGGCTTTGTGATATAGGCATCTGCGCCACTGTTAAGACCTGTTACATGATTTTCCTGACCCGCTTTTGCCGTTAGAAGTATTACGGGTATATGACTTGTGCGTACATCCTTCTTCAGATCAGAGCAAAGCACAAAACCATCTTTGCCTGGCATCATTACATCGCTGATGATCAGATCAGGCATTTGCCGTATTGCTGATTCCCATCCCTCTAAACCATTTATAGCTTCCAATATCCTGTAAGTACCGGCCAGTGATTCCCTGATAAACGCCCGCAATTCGGCGTTATCTTCCACCAGCAAGACAAGGGGATTAGGTTCATCGTCATCGCAAACAGATTCCGTCACCTCGTCTGCAAAACTTAACAGTTGAAAAGAATCATCAGTTGAAAATCTTTTGCCGGGAGATACTCCGCTATTACTAAAATTCCCGATGGCTTTTGGCAACCGGATAGTAAACCTGGTCTCGCCTTCTTTATTCTGTGAAGGCTGACGACTGGAAACTATAAGGGTGCCCTCATGCAGTTCCACAATACTTTTAGAAAGTGCTAAGCCAATACCATATCCTGTGTTATGCGAATCTTCGTCTGCCTGGAAGAAATTAACGAATAGCTTTTTAATATTTTCAGGGGCAATACCTTTTCCATTATCGGTGACGTGTAATTGAACGTTATGCCTGGTATCTTCTACCGCTAATATGATCCTGCCTCCATCCGGTGTAAATTTGAAAGCATTCATGAGCAGGTTGAAAATAACTTTTGCCATTTGCTGTTCATCGAAGTAAATTAACAGGGGACGTGAAGGAGCTTCAAAAAAAATTTGAATATTCCTGGCTTCAGCTATGTCGATAAAACTATTGTAGATCTCTTCTGCAAAACTGGTAATATTCCTCTTGGTAAAATGAAGTGTCAAATTATTTGTCTCTGCTTTTCTGAAAACTATTAGTTCATCAACAAGGTGGTTTAGCCTGTCAGCATTACGCTTTACATGATTGAGTTGTTTCTGTTGAAAATCGT
The DNA here is from genome assembly GCA_028288595.1 of Chitinophagaceae bacterium. Classification (GTDB taxonomy): domain Bacteria; phylum Bacteroidota; class Bacteroidia; order Chitinophagales; family Chitinophagaceae; genus JAQBNK01. Next base: position 7,712 of record JAQBNK010000058.1, on the reverse strand, counting down.
TGAGCGGGAGTTCCAGCATTTTTTCAATTGGTGCACTGATCAAAGTAAGATGTGTTCTTATTTCGTGAGAGATATTGGTGAAAAAATTCAGCTTGAACTGGTGCAGTTCATGCTCTTTTTTAAACAAGGCTTTTAACCACAGAAAGCGCAGGATAAGAAAAACTATTACTACTGCCAGTAACACATAGAAACTATAGGCATACCATGTTTTCCAGAACGGGGGCTCAATAATAATACTTAGCCGGGCTGGTTGCCGCGTCCAAAATCCATCGTTGTTTGCAGCTTTTACAAGGAGTGTGTAATGACCTGCAGGCAAATTAGTATAGGTAGCAGCAGCGGCATGTGTATAGTTCCATTGTTTTTCAAATCCTTCCAGTAAGTAAGCATATTTGTTTTTTTCCGGCTTGATATAATTCAGCATCGCCCAGTTGATCGTAAAATTGCTTTGATCATATTTGAAAACAAGCTTCCTGGTAAAGCTGATGTCTTTTTCCAGTAACCCGGTTTTATCATGTATCGCCACTGCATTGCCAAACAAATCCAGCGAAGTAAAACGTACCGGCGCAATTACCATATTTGTTTGAAGGTTCTGCGGGTAAAAAGTGGTGAGGCCGTTGTTGCCTCCAAAATATAACTCGCCCCTGCTGTCTTTGAAAAAAGAGTTATTATTAAACTTGTTCCCAGCCAGCCCGTCACTGGTAGTGTAAATTTTGAACGTATGATCCCTGGGTTGAAACCTTGCTAATCCATTATCTGTACTCAACCATAACATTCCTTCATTATCTTCTGCAATGCCCAGCACATTATTGTTTGGAAGCCCGGTCTTATCTGTATAAGTAACAAAACGCCCTGAGTTATAATTGAATTTACTGGCGCCCCCGTAAAACATACCTATCCATATATTACCCTGGCTATCTTCAGTTATACAGTTAATGGCATCTGCCTGCAAGCTATCCCTGTTGCCTTCTTTTTTTCTATAAGAAGCAAGAGTATTGGTTGAAGGGTAAAACACAAAAAGCCCGGAGCTGGTGCCGATCCATAAGTTGCGCCGCGAATCTTCAAACAGTGCATGAATGTTCTTATTGGGAAGACGGCTATTGAGCAGGCTTTCGGTAGTTCGGGATGGATACTGCCCGGCGCTATTTGCACGCAAAGTAGATAGCCCGCTTTGTGCCCCGATCCACAATGTGCCATCATGTGTTTGTTGTAAAGTCAGTATCTCATCGAAAGTGCCGAATTTTTTTTCTTGTTTCGGTAATACGATGCGCTGAAATTTTTTTGTTGACGGATTATAAAGATTCAAGCCGTTGTCGTAAGAGGTGCCTATCCATAAATGGCCATCATGATCTTTGTAAACGATCTTTATCAGGTTAGAACTAATTGTTCCCGGGTCTGCGGAATTATTTTTATAGCTCTGGAAAATACCGGTCTGGCGGTTAAAATAATTCAGGCCACCTCCTTCAGTACCGATCCATAAGTTGTGCAGCGCATCTTCTACAATAGAGCTTACCACATTGCTGCTGATGCTGGATGACAGGCGGTTGTTTTGATAAACATTAAAAGGAGTTGTGTAAGCATACCTGTAATTGATACCACCGTGGTAGGTGCCGATCCAGATTGTTCCTGCATTGTCCTGGTACAAAGTATGAACTGAATTATTACTTAGGCTGGAACCCTTTTCAGGATCATGACGGTAAAGAACCGTTTTTAACGTTCGCGTATCAATGATGCTAATGCCGTCTTGTGTACCAATCCACAGACTCCCGTCTTTTGAATTAAGTATCTTCCTTACATTATCATTCATTACTGTTCCCCCGGTTTGTTTGAATGAAGTAAAACTGCTTCCATCCCGGTTTAAAATATTAAGACCATTAAACTGCGTTCCTATCCATAGCAGCTTTTCACTGTCCTCTGCAATCGTGGTGATATAATCACCACTAATACTTGCAGGCTGCTTTGGATCATGCCTGTAGATATGTGATTGCCCGGCTGCAGTAACACTGATTAAAGCTGTAGATGTTCCCACCCATAATTTTGTGTCCGCTGCTTTATATACGCAACGGACCATGTTTCCTTTAGTATTTAGCAATGGTATACCGGGGAAAGCGGGTTCAAACCGGTTTGTTTTTTTGTTTACCAGTTTCAGTAAACCATAGTTGGTGCCTACCCAGAGCTGGCGCTGTGCATCTTCATAAATGCAAGCAACGTAAGGATTGGCATTGGGACTCATTATTATACGTTCAAAATTGTCTGTTTCGCTATTATAACGGCAAAGCCCGGATAACGTACCAATCCATAACGTGCCTTCGTAATCTGTAAGCAAAGCATTTACCACGTTGTCAGAAAGTGTGGTGGGATTCCCCGGGAGACTCTTGTAAACTTTAAAATGGATCCCGTCATAACGGTTGAGGCCGTAGCGGGTACCATACCACATAAATCCCTGTTTATCCTGGGCTACGCTCATTACGGCGTTTTGAGATAAACCATTTTCAACAGTTAATTGCCGAAAGGAAAGATTTTGCCCGCTGCCCCCTGAAAAGGACATTAATAAAACCAATATAACCAGGAAACTTTTTAGGCGGGCTATCAAAAGCATGGGGGCACTTTAATCGTAACGGCAAACAAATGTAAATATATATAGTAAGAGAAAAAGCCTTCGGGTTACGCTGCACCTTAATATATACTTCTGAATTTTTACCACTCGTTAAGATGTTTAAAACATTTTTAAAAAAATATCATTGATAATCAAACGTCTTTAATAAAATCCCTGCTATTATTTAAAATTCATGCCCCTTATTTTAAAAATTCATGCCCCTGGTTGTGCCTGCTACAGATCATATTTGTGACTATACAGTTGATTTAAAATTTATTATAAAACGACTTGCTTATGAATGCTATGTTTAAAAAAATAGCCCTGCTGCTGGTAGTATGCGTGGTGACCTTAAGTGCAGATGCCCAGGACAATTATATTTTTAAAGGAGTGGTGAAAGATGCCAGCCAGAAACCCCTGGAGGGAGTAATGGTTTCCGAGAAGAACTCTTCCAACACCGTGCTTACAAAAGCTGACGGCAGCTTTTCTTTAGTTAGTAAAAATAAATCGATCATCCTGGTCTTTAGTTATACCGGGCTTAGTGTCCAGGAAATACAGGTGCAAAATCCGGCTCCCAATCTTGCCATTACACTTAAGGAAGAAGCCGGTAACCTTGACGCGGTGGTGGTTGTAGCTTATGGTAGTACAACAAAAAGGCAGCTTTCCAATTCAGTAGTAACCCTTTCAGCCAAAGATGTGGAAGACCTCCCGGTAGCCTCGCCCGCTGAAGCAATGGTTGGATTGGTGGCGGGTGCTAATATTTCTACACCCAGTGGCGAACCCGGGCAGAATCCTTACATCAGGATACGGGGGCTAGGTTCCATCGGGGCCGGTAACAACCCCTTGTTTGTGGTGGATGGTTACCCTTTGAACAATCCCGATAACTTTTATAATATTAACCCTGCCGATATACAATCTATCCAGGTACTTAAGGATGCGGCGGCCTGTGCAATCTATGGTTCAAGAGGTGGTAACGGGATCATACTCGTAACAACAAAACGCGGTTCCGCTAGTAAAACGAAGTTTTCCGCTAATATTTATCTGGGTATTGCTGACGTTAGCAAGCGAATTAAATTGTTGGACAGCAACCAGTATATAGATTTTACCAAGGAGGCTTTTACTAACGCTAACATGGTTTTTCCTGCGGCCCTGGCAGATTCTACACAATATGCTAATACAGACTGGCAGGATCAAATTTTTCACACAGGAATACAAAGCAATTTCCAGGTATCTGCCTCCGGCGGAAGCGAAAACTCGAAGTTCTATATCACCGGCAATTATTTTAAACAAACCGGCATCGTAAAAAATACCGGCTTCGACCGTTTCCTGCTGCGGGCCAATTACGATGCTAAACTCTCAAAGAAATTGAAGTTAAGTCTTACGCTTGCGCCCAACTTTACCCGTACTGATACCAGGCCTATCCAGGGCAGTTTCAACAGCGCTTCGATTACCAATGGGGGCCAGGCTAATTTAGGAGCCGTTGTTACCGATGCGATGTTGCTTCCCCCTATCGTTCCGGCTTTATTACCTAATGGTAATTATGGTCAGCTCGTTAATACTTTCAATAACACGATCAGCGTTGGCGGATTATATAATCCGGTTGCCACATTGGACCTGTATAAAGACAAAACAAATTCTTTTAAGGGATTGATGATCGGCAGCCTTGAGTACGAGATACTGAAAAACATGACGCTCAAAACTACACTTGGCGCTGAGATGATTTCAGAACGCCGTAATTTTTATATTCCGGCAACGCTTGCCAATGGTAGTGCGCCAAATGCAAATCTGAATGCACCTGTTCTTGCAGGCATTAATGCACAACAGCGCAACAGCACTACTTACAACTGGGTATGGGAGAATACCTTAAATTATTCAAGAGTTATTAAACAACACAGAATAGAAGCGCTTGCCGCATACGGAGCCCAGCGCAATACAACAGAGGGCGGCACTGCGAGTGGACAGGCCTCCTCCTATACAAGTAACGCGGTTCAGTATGTAACAGGCGCGGGTACTATTTTCGGTTCAGCTTCCTATACTTCCAATGCATTGATATCTGTTTTTGGAAGGTTGAATTACAGTTACAAGTCACGCTATATTTTATCTGCTTCTCTTCGTACCGATGGTTCATCACGTTTCGGTTCTGATAACCGTTATGCTACTTTCCCTGCTATATCTGCAGCCTGGCGTGTAGCCGATGAAAGTTTTATGAAAGGACTCACTACTATCAGCGAATTAAAATTGAGGGCGAGCTACGGCATAACCGGAAATAATAATATCGGTGATTACAGCTGGCAGAGTTACGAGCAGGCCGCGAACTATATTTTTGGTAGTAATGCGGGCACCAGGGTGTATGGCTTCGTACCTAATACAGTTGCTATCACGAACCTCACCTGGGAAACAAATAAGCAAACTGATTTGGGGATGGAACTCGGTCTCTTCAAAAACCGCATCTACCTTACTGTTGAAGCTTATGAGCGCAACACTACTAACCTGCTGTTGAATCGTAACGTACCCGCTTTGGTGGGCTTCACCACCCGCGTATTAAACAACGTTGGACAGGTAAGGAACAGCGGTCTTGATGTGCAGTTGCAAACTACCAATTTTAATAGCCGTGATTTTAAATGGACAACCAACTTTAATATTTTCTGGGCTAAGAATAAAGTGATCGCACTTACCAGTGCGAGTGACCAGATCTTATTTGATCCCGTGTTTGGCTATACCTCTGCCATCAGGGTAGTTCCCGGTTTACCAATGGGAAGTTTTTTTGGATACAAACAGGTAGGTGTTTATATGGATGATGCTGATGTGACCAAAGGACCGGTATGGTCATCGGGCGGATCCAAACCAGGAGATATTAAATATGAAGACTATAACAAGGATGGAAAAATTGATGCCAATGATATACAACTCCTTGGTGATCCTTACCCGAAGTTTTCTTTTGGTATGCAGAACAGTTTTACTTACAAACAATTTAATTTAAGTATTAGTTTGCAGGGAACCTATGGAGGCAAAATACTGAATGGTACAGACCGGTATGTTTATAATTTTTACGGAAGGGTTAATGCCCGTGAAAATGCAGTGAACCGCTGGCGCTCTGCTACTAACCCGGGCGATGGCATGACACCGAGAGTAGTTATTAATGCTCCGTCGTCTCTGACTTCATTTTCCAGCTACGAACTATTTGATGCTTCTTACCTGAGGATCCGGAACGTTCAGTTTCGTTATAATCTTCCTGCGTCATTTTCCAGGAGGATGGGCCTGGGTTCAGCAAGTGTATATATAATGGGACAGAACCTGTACACCTTTACAAAGTATTTTGGTTACAACCCCGAGGCAAACCTGTATGGTAATTCTGTTAATCCAACTTATGGTGTTGACCAGGGTTCTTACCCGCTTAGCCGTACCATCACCTTCGGAACAAATATTAATTTCTAAATTCTAACGATGATCTATATGAAATATATTTTCAATAAAACAGGTTTAATATTATTTGGCTTTAGTCTTATGCTGGCATCGGGTTGCAAGAAAAGCTTTATTGATCTTTCTGATCCAAGCCGTATAGTTACCAGCGATTATTATAAAGACTCAGCCAGTATCGCCACCGCCGTTATAGCCGCGTATGCAAGCCTGCAGGATATTTATGGAAAAAGTAGCGGTAACAGGGGAATTTTTCCTTTTGCCGAAGTGGCATCTGATAATTCTTTCGCTGTTGTGGAAGGATCCGGTATCGGCGACTTTGAATATTTCACAACCACTTCATCCAATCCCGTCATCCAGTCAATGTGGACCTATAGCTACCGGTCCATTGCACGGTGCAACATCGCCCTGTCCCGCATCGATGCTGTAGCCATTGCACCCGCGGTAAAAGAACGCCAGAAATCTGAACTGAAGTTTATCCGTGCACTGGTATACTTTAATCTTGTACGCATTTACGGTGATGTACCACTGGTTACAAAAGAAATTGCAACAATCGCAGATGCTTACCAGTATGGACGCACACCGGTTGCAGAAGTATATACACAAATAGAAAAGGATCTTACTGAAGCAGATTCAGATGTGAACCTTCCGGCGAAATATACGGTTTCAACCGATTTGGGCCGGGTAACAAAACCTGCTGTTAAGGCTTTGCTGGGCAAAGTTTACCTGACAGAAAAAAAATACCCAGAAGCGGTAAATAAATTAGGCGAATTCATTACGCTGTATGATAACACCACACACAGCCTGCTGGCTAACTACAGCGACATTTTTTTAACAACAAATGAACTCAATGCCGAGATCATTTTCGCAGTGCGTTATTCAAAAGGCAACTCACCTTCTACAGGAAGCCCTTTCACTAATTATTTTGCTGTGAGTACTTCCAATGCCGGAGGCGTGGGAACCGGTTATCAATATAATATGTTCAGGAAAGATTTTATTGATACCATCAATGCACAACCGGGTACAGATAAGCGAATAGCTGCTTCATACACTACCGTTTCTACTACTCAATGGACCACGAGAAAATATATGGATGTAGCGGCGCAGGACCTCGACGCTGATCCCGACTGGATCGTATTGCGTTATGCAGATGTGTTGCTCATGTATGCAGAAGCACTGAATGAACAAAGTCCAGCGAATGCTGCAGTGGCAATACCATTTGTGAACCGTGTTCGTACACGTGCAGGTTTAAGTGGTGCCGCATTATTGGCCACGGGAATAACACAGTCGGACCTTCGCCTTGCAATTGAAAAAGAACGTCGTATTGAATTAAATATGGAAGGCCACCGCTGGTTTGACCTGGTGCGTACCGGGCGTGCAATAGTTGTAATGAATAATCATTTTAACAAGTATTCCATAAAACTGAATGCGTCGTCGCCCGTTGTGCAGATACAACCTTACCAGTTACTGTTCCCTATCCCGATCAGTGAAATCAACACCAACCCGATATTGACACAAAACCCGGGATATTAATGAAAAAAGAAATTGGCCGGTATGCATTTCTCACTTGCTCATCATTAGCGAGCCTGCAACTCAGTGCTCAAACGAATGAGTACTCACGCTTAGTTGATGTGAAAGTTTCTAACAGTGAAAAAAAAACATTCAGTGACTGGAAATCGTATCCTACCAGAACGATCGCCACGTT
>JAQBNK010000185.1 GCA_028288595.1 Chitinophagaceae bacterium | reverse complement strand
TTATAATTGGTGTAACTGCACTAATTGTGGGAATTATAGCGGGTAAAATCATTTTTGCTAAAGACAATAAAAAAAGGGTTGATGATGCGGAACAACAGGCACAAATAATCTTGAAGGAGGCTGAACTTAGGGCCGAAACCATTAAAAAAGAGAAACAGTTAGAAGCAAAAGAAAGATTTGTACAGCTTAAAGCCGAACATGACCGCGAAACTTTAGACCGCAATAAAAAATTAGGCGAGGCCGAAAACCGGATAAAGCAAAAAGAGCTCGGTGTTACCCAGAAAGAAGCCGCTTTAGAAAAACAACTGAAAGAGAATGAAGCGATCAAGGAAAACCTGAATCGCCAGATCGAAGTTGTAAATATTAAGCGCACTGAACTGGAAAAACACCAGGAAGAACACATCCGCAGGTTAGAAAAAATTGCAGGTCTTACAGCCGATGAAGCCCGTGGCCAGTTAATTGAAACTTTAAAAGAAGAGGCAAAAACACAGGCACTCGGCCTTCAGCAGGAAATTATTGAGGATGCCAGGCTAAAAGCTAATAAAGAAGCACGGAAAATTGTTATTCAATCGATACAGCGCACCGCCGCTGAAGTCGCTATAGAAAACACCGTCACCGTTTTCAACCTGGAAAGCGATGAAATTAAAGGCCAGATCATTGGCCGTGAAGGCCGGAACATCAGGGCCATTGAAGCCGCCACCGGAGTTGACCTGATCGTTGACGATACCCCTGAAGCCATCGTTCTGTCTTCCTTCGATCCCTTACGCAGAGAAATTGCCCGTTTAAGTCTGCAAAGACTGGTAGCGGATGGCCGTATTCACCCGGCGAGAATTGAGGAAGTGGTTGAAAAAACCCGTCGTATGCTGGAAGAGCAGATCATGGAAATTGGTGAAAGAACCGTAATAGAATTAGGAATTCATGGTTTACATAAAGAATTAGTGCGTATCGTCGGAAAAATGCGTTTCCGTTCATCTTATGGTCAGAATCTTTTAATGCACAGCCGCGAGGTAGCTAATATTTGCGGCGTGATGGCAGCTGAACTGGGCATGAATGTGAAACTGGCTAAAAGAGCAGGTTTACTCCATGATATTGGAAAGGTACCGGATGAAGAAACTGAATTGAGCCACGCCTTATTAGGTGCTAAACTGGCCGAAAAATATGGTGAAAATCCGGCTGTAGTCAATGCAATCGGCGCTCACCACGATGAAATGGAAATGCAATACGTGATCTCCCCCGTTATACAGGCCTGCGACGCTATCAGCGGTGCACGTCCGGGTGCAAGAAGAGAGATCATGCAGCAATATATTCAGCGCATAAAAGACCTGGAGAACCTGGCGCTTGGCTACCAGGGTGTTGAAAAAGCTTATGCGATCCAGGCAGGCCGTGAATTAAGGGTAATCGTTGAAGCGGAAAAGGTGACTGATGGAGAAAGTGATAAACTAAGTTTTGAGATTGCCCAGAAGATCCAAAATGAAATGACCTACCCGGGGCAAATTAAAGTGACTGTTATAAGGGAAAAGAGAGCGGTAAACGTGGCGAGATAAAATAAAATTTTAGTTAGAAAGTCCAAATCAGGTGAATCCGATTTGGATTTTTCTTTTGTTATTTACCCTTCCTTCCTTACCTTTGCCCTCCGAAAATTCGGACTAAAAAATTTCAGCCATGGACGCAGCAGTTCAATTTGTTCACGATCAGCTTACAGCTAAAAAAGAACATCCAAAGTTTAAAGCCGGTGATAATGTTACCGTCAATTATAAAATTGTAGAAGGTGGTAAAGAGCGTATCCAGAGCTTCCGTGGCGATGTATTAAAATGCCAGGGGAATGGTGCTACGGCTACATTTACTGTTCGCAAGATATCTGATGGTGTAGGTGTTGAAAGAGTATTTCCTTTCTTTTCGCCCAACATCGATTCAATCCTGTTAAATAAAGTTGGTAAGGTTCGCCGTGCGAAATTGTATTATTTACGTGAACGCAGCGGTAAGAGCGCCAGGATCAGGGAAAAACGAGTTAAATAATTTATTTTATTTATATGAAAGAGGGCTTTTAGCTCTCTTTTTTATTTCCCGCGATGATTGTTAAACTTGCTATTTTTAATAGGGTCTTAAGAATAATTTCTTAACTGAAATATCAGTTCATATAACTTTGCTTCTCTAATCTTAAAAAATATTTGTTATGGGTAATCTAGGCTTCCAGGAAATCTTACTGATCGCAGTAGTGATACTGGTATTATTTGGTGGTAGAAAAATTCCTGAATTTATGCGTGGCCTTGGAAAAGGTATTCGTGAGTTTAACGATGCTAAGGCTAACGTGAAGCGTGAACTTGAAGAAGGTATGAAAGAAAAAGATCAGTCTGCCGCACCAACAAGTTCTACAACGATACAACCGTAATTTCTCACACACTTAAGATAGCCTTTGCCCCGATTTCCATCAATCAAAGACTACCATAGTAATATAATGAACGGCCATACCACCTGTGTGGAGGCCGTTCATTATTTTTTACAGCAAATTGAACAGGATAAACATTTAAACGCCTGGGTTGAAACATTTGCAGATGAAGCTTTATCACTCGCACTCACGTTAGATAATTCATTTAAGACATCTGGTAAATTAAATGGCAGCCTTCATGGTGTGGTGGTAGGAATAAAAGATGTTATCAGTTACAAAGGCCACCATCTGAGCGCAGCTTCAAAAATTTTAAAAGGGTATAAATCCATATACTCTGCTACAGTAGTTGAAAGGTTATTGGCGGAAGGTGCCATAATAATCGGACGGCAAAACTGTGATGAATTTGCTATGGGCAGCAGTAATGAAAATTCTGCTTACGGCCCCGTGCTTAATCCTGTAGACAACAAAAAAGTTCCGGGCGGATCTTCGGGTGGATCTGCTGCTGCAGTAAAGGCTGATCAATGTATGATAAGTCTTGGCAGTGATACAGGAGGTTCTGTTCGTCAGCCGGCCGACTTCTGTGGTGTTACGGGATTTAAACCCTCTTATGGCCGGATATCCCGCTACGGATTAATTGCATACGCTTCTTCATTTGATCAAATAGGGATTATCGGAAATAATACGGAAGATATCGCAACCCTATATTCAGTTATCTCAGGTCCGGATGAATATGACAACACATTAATACCGAAAAAAGATATACTTCACGAAGTAAAAAAACCACTGAAAATTGGTTATTTCCGCCAGGCGATCGAACACCCCTCGCTGGATAGAGAGATAAAGCAATCGTTCCTGGATTTTATTGACGAATTAAAAAAGCAGGGTTATCTCGTAGAATGCCTCGATTTTGAATTATTCAATTATGTTGTTCCCTGTTATTATGTTCTGACTACTGCAGAAGCAGCAAGTAACCTTAGCCGTTTTGATGGCATCAGGTACGGTTCTTCTGACAAAAAAAATATAACAGATTTAAGTTCTCTGTATGCCATAAACAGGAGTAAAGGTTTTGGACAAGAAGTGAAGCGTAGAATTATGATGGGCAATTTTGTTCTCAGTGCCGGATATTATGATGCGTATTACACAAAAGCACAAAGAGTACGGCAGTTATTGAAAAAAAAGACAATTGAGTTTTTTGATAATGTAGAATGTATTATTTCACCCACCGTGCCTTCGCCTGCCTTTGATCTTAACGAAAAATTAAGGGACCCCATAGAGATTTTCCTGGCCGATTTATACACTGTTTATCCGAACCTTACAGGCCTGCCTGCTATTTCTCTCCCCTTTTTTACCCACTCCAACACACTGCCGTTCGGCTTGCAGTTGATGTGTTCGCCGGCCAATGACGTAAATTTGCTCCTCTTTGCAGACGAGCTGATGAACTTACAGACCAACAGGAAAAATTAAAGATTGTTTTCAGCTGATTTTAATAGGAAAAACTTAAACATATAAGGCCGCACGGCATCTTATATATGCGAAACCTGATTTCTAAACTTAAATGTGAAACCTGATGATGGCACCTATGTATTACCTAAACTCAGCTACCAGGCAATTACAATTGTTCCGCGAGTTCTTTTCACTGAAAATTCTTCTTTTCAGTCTCTCTCTTGTGTCTTTTTCTGCGAGCTATGCTCATCCTGTTAAACAAGTTAACAGTGAAGATTCAGTAGCGAAGACTGAGAAAAATTTCAAAACCCTGATCCCTTCTACAAACGATATTGAAAACTCAATCTCTGTATCAGTAAATCCAAAGGTCATGCCATTTATGGATCAATACCTGAAAGAGCATGAGACTCAATTGGAAAATATGAAGCAGTGGGGAAAGCCTTATTTTGACATGTATGATAAAGTTCTGCAACAGAACGGGATTCCTACACAGTTAAAATATCTTTCTGTTATTGAAAGTGATTTAAAAGCAACTGCATTAAGTAAAGTAGGTGCCCGTGGCCCATGGCAGTTAATGCCTTCAGTTGCACGTGAGTTAGGGCTTAAAGTAGGCGGTGGAATAGATGAGCGTACTGATTATACAAAAAGTACAGAAGCGGCCACGAAATTACTTAAAGATCTGTATGGACAATTTGGTGACTGGCTATTAGTTGTGGCCGCTTATAATTGTGGAGCAGGCCGTGTGCAAAGCGCCATTGACAGAGCTGGCACTACTGATTTCTGGCAACTTCAATATAGTCTTCCTGAAGAATCAAGGAACCATGTTAAAAAGTTTATCAGTACTCAGTTTATGTTTGAAGGTAAAGGTGGTGTTACTACCATGACATCAGAAGAGGCGCAAACGTATAAAGCAATGGTTGCAAGAAACCAGGAACTGGTTAATCCAACTATCGATTTTCCAAGCATCACGATCTCTGGAAAATATAAAGCAGCTGCAATTGTAAAAGCATTGGATATCAATATGAACGATTTCAACAAACTGAACCCCTTATTTGATAGAAGTTTGAAATCTGGCCAGGAATATCAACTTAGGTTGCCTTCTGATAAAACAGAAGCATTCCAGGCCAAAAAACAACAGATACTGCAGGATAGCGTAAATATGTTGCTTGCAGGATCTTAAATCGAACAGACCTCTATGATTAACTAAGTGCTGGAATTTTCCAGCACTTTTTTTATGGCTGAAGCTTTAAGTAAACTTTCTTCATATTCTTTTTCAGGATCGCTGTTAAAGGTAATTCCCCCGCCAGCGGCATATCTTATACACTTGTTTTTTTCATCATAAATAATACTGCGGATGATCACATTAAAATCAAAATCCCCCCCGGGGGAAATGTACCCCACTGTTCCTGAATAAATACCCCGTTCTGTTGGCTCATATTGCCGGATCAATTCCACGACTCTCTTTTTTGGGGCCCCGGTCATTGAACCCATCGGGAATGTAGCTTTTAAAATATCATCGAACTGAACTCCACCTTTTAAATTTCCTTTTATAGTTGAGATCATTTGATGGACCTGCGGAAAAGTATAAATTCCATATAACTCTTTAACAGTTACAGTCCCTTCTTCACAAATTTTACTCAGATCATTTCTCACCATATCGACCACCATTACATTTTCACTTCTTTCTTTATCACTGTTATACAGTTGTTGTTTTAATTTTTCGTCAGCGATCTCGCTATTAACATCACGGCCTATCGTTCCTTTAATTGGCTGAGAATATATTTCCCTTTCCTGTTTGCGCAAAAATCTTTCGGGGCTTGCTGAGATCAAAAAAGCATTATTCACTTTATAAAAAACTGCGAAAGGCGCAGGAGAAAGACGGCACAAATCCAGGTAAATATCAACCGGGCTAATCATTACATTCTTAGCAAAAAATTCCTGGCAATAATTCAACTCGTAACAATCCCCCCTGTGAATGTGTGCAAGAATGTGCTTCACATTTTCAATATATTCCTGTTTTGATATTCTTGACTGAATTTGAATAGCACCGTATCCTGTTGCTTTTATTTCACCCGCTTTGATGGCTTCAAAAATAGCAGCTGGTTCAAGTGTTTCACTTTCTATTATTACCTGCTGCCCTTTGAGAATAATCACATGCTCCGGTTGGAAAAAAAAACTTTGAGGAAAAGGGTCCGTAGTGGGTTTTACAATGTGATCTATACCGAGAAAAGAATAGCCGGCTTCGTAATTACAATGACCAAACAACCACGAACTGTTATTTTTTAAATCAGTTATAGCAACCTGTTGTTTACATCCCGCCGCTGCAAGGCAATTATACGACCCGTGCACATCTGTGTATTCGTGGCTGTCCATAAAACAACAAATGTTGAAAAGGTTTAACCAATTCAACATTTGCTTTTTAAAAACCTGTATGTCGGTTATTGTAAATGTTTCTTGCACTAAAGGGGTTGCTTAAAAATCATCATCTTCGTCATCATCTGCTCCTCCACCACTAAACATATCGAATTCTTTAAAATCATCATCAATTTTAAAGTCCTCTTCTTCTGCCGGTTTTTTTCCGGTTGCAGGCGCTTTCTTACCTTTTGATTTAGGTAAATCAAACTCTTCAAAATCAGGATCCCATGCATCGTCATCTTCTGCTTTGTTCCAGTCATCTTCTTTTTCTTCTACCTCGTCATCATCGTCGTCGTCATCACCGGACTTCTTGCCTTTACCCGCTGCTTTTCCTTTTGCAGGTTTCACCTCCTCAATATCTTCATCGTCAAGATCATCTTCATCATCTTCTTCTGGCTTTTTACTTTTAGAAGAAACTTTATCCTTCTGATCGTCATCCAGAGGAATAGATTTTTTTCCTGACGGTTTGTTTTCTTTATTTGATTTCGTAGCCATAGTCCATAAGATTATCTCGGTAAAATTTCAACGAGTTTTTCAATCAAAAAAATTTTTTTTAATACAACAAAACAAATGCCCGGCTAAGGAAGGTGAATAATTTGGTCGCGGCCCGGTCCGTTAGATACATAATTAACGGAAGCCCCGATAAATTTATTGATATAATCCATATAATTTTTCATTTCAACCGGCAGCTGGTTTGACTCCTTAATACCCGTTGTGTCTTTCCTCCAGCCTTTAAAACTTTTCCATTGAGGTTCTATTTTCACTCTTGACATCTGGTAAGGAACTTCTTCTACTCTTTTACCATTTACAAGATACGCATCACAAACTTTTAATTCTTCAAATTGATCAAGAACATCCGCTTTCGTCATGACCACGTTTGTTACCCCGTTGATCATGCAGGCAAATCTTAAAGCAACCAGGTCTATCCATCCGCAACGCCTCGGCCTCCCCGTTGTGGCGCCAAATTCGCTCCCGGTTTTTCTTAGTTCTTCCCCGGTTGCATCTTCCAGCTCCGTAGGAAACGGGCCGCCACCGACCCTTGTGCAATATGCTTTACTTACACCTAACACTTGTTTAATTTTTTGCGGTGCAATACCCAGCCCGGTACAAACGCCTGCCGAGATCGTATTCGAGGATGTAACAAATGGAAATGTTCCGAAATCTATATCCAGCATACTTCCCTGCGCACCTTCAGCCAATATTTTTTTTCCTTCACTGATCTTATTATTAATAAAATATTCTCCGTTTACAATATTCAGTGAGCGAAGAAAGTCGAGCGCTTCAAAAAACTCATCTTCCCATTGGCTGATATCTTCATCAAAATGAAAGTTATCAAGTAGTCGTTGATGCTTTAACCGCAGTCGGATGTATTGAGTAGTAAACGATCTGTCCAGGATATCTCCTACCCGAATTGCATTACGCCCGGTTTTATCCATATAAGCCGGGCCAATCCCCTTTAGTGTAGAACCTATCTTGTCTTCCCCTTTGGAAAGTTCAGAAGCCTTATCTAAGGCTCTATGCGTTGGGAGAATTAAATTAGCCCGTTGCGAGATGAAAAGATTTTTTTTTGCATCAATTCCAAATGCAGCCACTTTTTCACATTCTTTTTTCAGGATCAATGGATCCAGCACAACACCATTGCCGATCAGGTTAACTGTGTTTTGATGAAATATTCCGGAAGGTATCTG
>JAQBNK010000156.1 GCA_028288595.1 Chitinophagaceae bacterium | reverse complement strand
AGCGCCATTATCAGCAGCAATTGAATTATTCAGGTTCCTTTCAAGAAATCTCTTCCATGCTTCAACACCACCTTTAAACTTTGCTTCTATAGAAACATTTGTAAATATTCCTTCAGAAAGATCCTTCACTTTTGGGACTTCAATACCGGTACCGGCATTTATTTCCACAGGTGCGGTAACTATATCAGACTTTGCTCCTTCAATATCCGTTGTGCCGATCTTTACATCAGTATTTAATTCATCAACTGGTTTTATTTCATCTTGCGGTTCCACATCAGTATTTACAATTACCGGTATAGTATAACTGATTGTTTCTACCTGAAGTGGTTTCTTTAACGGTGGAGGAATATCGGGTTTCGGTTGTTCATCAATGCTGGAAATATGCACATCATCAACATTAATTTTAATACTACCATGCTTTTTTCCTGCAGGCCGCATAGAAAAAAAACTGATTAGTAAGCATATTATCAACACCATACCTAAGGCGGTATGTAAACGCCTGCCGTAAGTTTTACGCAGGTCATAGGCACCATAAATTTTATTTCTTCCTTCAAATAAAATATCAAGGAAGTCTGCGGAGAGGATCTTTTTGCTGTCCATGTTTTGGCTTTTCAATGAGATTAAAAAGCCAGACAGTTTCCATAAAAATTTATTATAAAGTGATATTATCCTCCAGCAATCGCCCGTTCAAATCGAAGAAGAGATGCTTCTTTTGAACCGGGTTTTTCTTTACCTGTATACGATAAACACGGTCCCGGTCTTTTGAATCTATACGTCTTACTTCTTTCACCTGCCAGCCACTGAATTTGCTATTTTGAAAACCATTTTTGATTGATGAAGGCAGGTTTTTAAATGGTAATCCCATGTATGTTTCTTCCCACGCCCCGTCTTTTTTATAATGGGCTGTAAGGTTTTCTCCACCGTCATTAAAATTAACAGTATAGTGAACTACTTTACCTGACCAGTTCATGTTAGTGGCACGTGGATGCTGCACTTTAAAAGCACTCATTACAGCGGCAGGTATTTTTCCTATGTCTATTAACTGCGCATTGAGAGATGTAATGGAGATCCCGGCCATCACTAAAGAAAAAATGTATTTCATAGTTTATAATTTTCAGTGTTTAACATCAGTGTTCAGCACTCGCCGAAAACTGAATGCTGAAAACCGAAAACTATTCCTTGCCCGCTACAATAATTACGATTTCTCCTTTTGGAGGTTTCAACTGAAAATGTGCACAAACATCATGCAAAGTTCCCCTTACATTTTCTTCGAACATTTTAGAAAGTTCACGGCTAACCGAACATAAGCGGTCAGCACCAAAATATTCAGCGAGTTCAGCCAATGTTTTGGCAAGACGGAAAGGGCTTTCATACAAGATAATGGTGCGTTCTTCTTCCGCCAACAACTTCAACATTGTTTGTCTTCCTTTTTTTAAGGGAAGAAATCCTTCAAACACAAAACGGTTAGACGGAATACCACTGTTTACAAGCGCAGGAACAAAAGCAGTTGCTCCCGGTAAGCATTCTACTTTAATATTTTGTTTGATGCATTCTCTTACCAGTAAAAAAGCAGGATCAGAAATGCCGGGCGTACCTGCATCTGTAATAAGCGCCATTATGCGGCCTGCTGCCATTTCCTGCGCAAGGCGTTCAACGATTTTATGTTCGTTATGCTGGTGGTAAGGAAGTAAAGGTTTTTTTATCTGGTAATGCGAAAGCAGTTTTGATGAAGTACGTGTATCCTCACATAATATCACATCAGCCTGCTGCAAAATTTCGACAGCACGAAATGTGATGTCTTTTAAATTACCGATAGGTGTAGGAACGAGGTAGAGCATCTTTAATTAGCAAATTAGCAAATTCGGTAATTAGCAAATGAAAAGTCAATCAGCAACTATGCAATATTCATCTGCTAATTTGCTAATCAGCTAATTTGCTAATTAATTGATCATTTCAATTTCATAAAACTCCATCACAGGATTGGCGAGTAATTTTTTACAAGCGTCTTCGGCTGCATTCTTTGCTTCCTGCTCACTTGCAGCATTAATATTGAGCGTGATGTGTTTGCCTACTCTTACATCTTCAATATTATTTAACCCGAGATTGTGTAATCCCCCGTGCACTGCTTTCCCCTGCGGATCTAACAGGTCTTTCAATGGCATTACTTTTATTTGAACGTGGTAGGTCATCCTGCAAAAATTTAAGAGGCAAAGATAATTGATAGATCAGCATGAATCATTTTAAACCACAGAAGGCTTATAAACAAATGATACGACGATATATGCAAGAATAGCAACAGGTACCGCGAGCCATTTAAATAACACCGCAGCAATGATTGTAATCACCGCAATGAGAATAAACGGTAATAAAGACCTGGCAGAAAGATTTTTAAACTTAAATGCCAGCATTGGCAACCTGGAAACCATCAGGTAAGAAACGAGGAAGATAATGGCGTACCAGAACCATTTGTTCAGCACTATAGAAACGATCCAGTATTTATCAGAATACCAGTAAAGCAATGGAAACGATGCGATCAGCAACCCTGCTGCGGGTATTGGAAGCCCTTTAAAACTATCTGTTTGAGATTCATCGATATTAAATCTTGCCAAACGATAAGCGCCGGCGCAAGGCAAAATAAATGCAGGAAGAAGCCACATCATATCAATATCCAAACCATTTGCCTGTTGCGCATAAGAGAGACGGAGAAACTGGTAAATGATCATACCCGGCGCAACACCAAAACTTACCACATCAGCGAGAGAATCTAATTGTTTACCAAGAAGAGAGGTGGCATTAAAAAGCCTTGCGACGAAGCCATCTAAAAAGTCAATAACAGCAGCAATGCCAATAAAAACAGATGCGAGATATATTCGTTCCGGAATGATAAAAAGGCTTTCACCGTTTGTATCCTGTGTAATATCCAAACCTGTTTGCAAAACCGTAAGGATCGCAAGACAGCCGAAGAATAAATTAAGCAGGGTGAAAATATTTGGAATGTGTTTCATTAGATGTGGTTTTCGGAGTTCGGTTATCCTCTTAATTTCAAATAGTAAGCGAATTCATAAAAGCCTGAATTTGTTTGGTAAGACTAAGGTATTCGCATACATATTTTCGAAAGCGGCAATATCGATATATTTTCTGCGTCGGGCAATGTACAAACATGCGACTACTTCAAGAGCAGATCTATTCCCCATAGAAAGAAATCTTCTGAATTCTTTATTCGTCTGCAATGTTGAACCTTCTGCAATATTTAATACTATCGAATCACCGGCTCTTTTTATCTGGCTAGCCAAACTATATAATTCGTGTTTTGGAAATGCTAAAGCTATTTTATCAATTTCATCAGATAAGTCTAATGCCTGGTTCCATATCCGAAAATTCTCAAACTTAAAAGACATCTATGAATGTAAGTTGAAAACCGAAATCCGAAGACTGAATACCACTACATTTACTATTTCTTCATCAACGCTTCAATCTCATCAGCAGTAATCGGAATATTTTTCATCAGGTCGATATTGCCATCTTTTGTGAGCCATACATTATTCTCGATGCGTATTCCCATTTTTTCTTCTTCAATATAAATTCCTGGTTCTACAGTTAGTAACATTCCTTCTTGCAGCGGTTCTGTTTTTGTTCCGAGGTCATGTATATCAACACCTAAATGATGCGAAATACCATGATACAAATATTTTCTGTAAGTCCTGTTCTCAGGGTCTTCATTTTTTACATCAGTATCTGTTATCAATCCTAACCTCAGAAAAACAGCAGTAGCTTCGTCACCTACTTTTTCATGATATTCAAGAACAGAGATACCCGGCTTCAAAATACTTTTTGCATAATTATGGAGATCCAGGCAACCGTTATAAACTTCTTTCTGACGCGGCGTAAACTTACCATTTACCGGAACTGTCCGGGTGAGGTCTGCGCAATAACCGCCATAATAAGCGCCGAAATCCATCAACACTAATTCTCCGTCTTTACACTCTTCATTATTACTCACATAATGTAAGGTCCTTGCCCTGTCCCCACTGGCAATTATACTTCCGTAAGCTTCACGGCTTGCACGGTTGCTGATAAATTCATGCAGTATCTCCGCTTCAACTTCATGCTCCATTACTCCCGGTTTTACAAACCCTAAAACTCTGCGGAAAGCTTTTTCAGTAATGTCTATTGCCTGTTGTGTAACCTCGGTTTCGAAAGCTGTTTTTATGGAACGAAGCTGTTTTAAGATTTTTGCCGAACGATAATAAGTATGCAGTGGGTAGCGGCGTTGCATCTCGTGAATAAACCGGTAGTCTCTTGTTTCAACGAGATGCGTTGCCTTACGATCATTCTCATTACTGTTGAGGTAAATGTTATCGGCAAGATGAACCCATGGTTGCAGCATTGCATCTAAAGTATCAAGCCAGATAATCGTTTCAATTCCTGAAATAGCAGTCGCTTCAGCGGCACGAAGGCGGCGGCCATCCCATTTTTCTTTTAATTCCTGCGGTCTCACTAATACAAGTACTTCGCGGTATTTAGCATCAGGATTATCAGGAAAAAGAATCAGCATAGTATCTTCCTGTTCAATACCCGTTAACCAGTAAAGATCACTGTTCTGCCAAAACCGGTAAAGCTGATCACCATTGGTAGGCATTTCATCATTACTATTAAAAATGGCAATGCTTTTGGGCTGCATTTCTTTAATAAAACGCTGACGGTTTTCTGTAAATAACTGGTTGTTTAATGTCAGGTGTTTCATCCGGGTAATATTTTGTTAAAGGTGAATGATGGGCTTATAATAAGCGCATTCAAACAAAAATCAGGTGCGCAATATACTCGATTCAGGCGGCGAAGAAATGACTGGTAAGTTTTAAAGTTCCCGTCTTCAAAACCCCTCCATTTTTTTTACAGCATTTACAACGATCATTCATTTTTTACTAACAGCTGCCGGCAAAACGGCAGTTTGTTTCAATTATATTAAAATTAACTGCCATAATATTAGATTTTTTCGAAAAAAATGTACCTTGTAAACTAACGGTTGTAAGTTCTATGGCCTAAATTTGTTCCTCTTAAAATGCATGCTTGCTTATGCCAGTACAAACATTAATGATACCAACAGAACAGTTAGAAGAATTAGGGTTATCGGATGAAATGAATATTCATTACCAGTTGTCTCCTGAAGAACTGGTTCAGCAGGCACTTACAAGAGGTGAAGGAAAATTAAACAGCACAGGAGCGCTTTGCATAAACACAGGAGAATTTACAGGTCGCAGTCCGCAGGATAAGTTTACCGTGAAGGATGCGATTACAGAAAATACGGTGAACTGGAACCATTTGAACATTCCCATCGAAGAGAAATATTTTTTCAGGCTGAAAGAAAAGATGCTGGCTTACATGGAAGACAAACAGGATATCTGGATTAGAGATGTGTATGCCTGTGCAGAACCAAAACACAGGATGAACATCAGGGTGATCAATGAAAATCCGTGGAGCAATCTTTTTGCTTACAATATGTTCCTTCGCCCGTGTGAGGAAGAACTTGAAAATTTTGAACCCGAATGGCATATTATACAGGCGCCATCATTTAAAGCCGACCCCGCGACCGATGGAACCCGCCAGCATAATTTTGCGATCATTTCTTTTACGCATAAAACAATTCTTATCGGCGGCACAGGTTATACCGGTGAAATAAAGAAAGGAATTTTTTCTGTGCTGAATTTTGTGTTGCCTCAGAATAAAAATGTGCTGAGCATGCATTGTTCTGCTAACATGGGAAAGAATGGTGATGTAGCTGTTTTTTTTGGATTGAGCGGAACAGGAAAAACAACTTTAAGTGCTGACCCGAACAGGAAATTAATTGGTGATGATGAACATGGATGGACAGCCAGCTCCGTTTTTAATTTTGAGGGCGGATGTTATGCAAAAACAATTGACCTTAGTGAAGAAAAAGAACCAGAAATATTTAATGCTATCAGGCCCGGGGCACTGGTAGAAAATGTGGTCTTCTTTCCGGGCACTAACCGGATCGATTTCAGCAGCAGTAAAATAACCGAAAATACCAGGGTCAGTTATCCTTTGGATTATATCAGTAATGCGATAGAGCCCGGCATTGGCGGTCTTCCAAAAAATATTTTCTTTTTAACCTGCGATGCTTCGGGTGTACTGCCTCCCATCAGTAAATTAACTCCCGGCCAGGCTATGTACCAGTTTATCAGTGGATATACTGCGAAAGTAGCGGGTACAGAAGCCGGTGTTACAGAACCTAAGCTTGCATTCAGTGCATGCTTTGGTGCGCCTTTTATGCCTTTACATCCGGGTAAGTATGCAGAGATGCTTGGTAACAAAATGAAAGAGAATAATGTGAATGTATGGATGGTGAATACCGGCTGGAACGGTGGTCCTTATGGTGTAGGCCACAGGATGAAATTAAGCTATACAAGAGCGATGATAACTGCAGCATTAAATGGCAGCCTTGATAACGTTGAGTATGCGCCGCATTGTGTTTTTGGAATGATGATGCCTTTAAGCTGCCCGAATGTTCCTGCGGAAATATTAAACCCCAGGAATACCTGGGAAGACAAAACTGCTTATGATATTAAAGCAAATGAACTTGCAAAACAGTTTGTTACAAATTTTGAAAAGTACGCTTCTGGTGTAAGCGAAGAAATTTTAGCTGCTGCACCTAAAGTACAAGAATAGTTGTTGATTGTTTAACAGCCCCTGCGATTGCTTACAGGAGAGACCCTGCCCTTTTGGGCGGGGTTTTAATTTAAAATAGTAGCTTCTCTTCATTTATACATCTCCTGTTTTCTCTGCAAGAATGCGGTTTATTATCCGCTCCTGGTCAAAGTAATTTTTTTTAGAAAACGTAACCGTCTTTTACAATCCCGCCCATACAAGGTCGGTACAATAGCGGCGAATAAACTTCTCCTGGCTTTTTATATTATTAGTTCCCGCAATTAATTGAAAAAGCATTTCACTCATAGCAGGTAAAAACTTCAACGCCATTAACTCATGCTGGCCCGGATTATTCTGGTTCATTAAGATTAAAAAGCTATTTGCATTATTGTCCTTGTTATGATAAAAGTTCAGGCTTAGTTTGTCTATATAATCAATTGCAAAATGGTCATTATTTAGTGCATACTGGTACAAAGACATCAGGATGCAATGCATATACTCATGTATCAGGGTTGCATATAAAGCCAAGCTCGTTGCATTCTCATAATCAGCATTTAAAGTGATCTCGAAATTCTGAGAATTATAATTAGGTTCAACTCTTGCACCCGGCTTTGCTTCATCCTCTATTTTTTCGTAACGAACATGGAGGTTAATGGCATATTCAAAACCAGGTTGCTGTAACGCGTTCAATCGCTTCAGTGAATTAATAAAATCAGCTACCGCTTTTTTTACAACCGGGTTATGGGAATTATCTTTTATGGAATAGGCAGATATTTTGAAGGGGCAATAAACGGCTGCCGGAACTATCCTGCCATCGTTTTTTAAGGAAATAAATTGAAGGTTGGCTAAACCCAGTAGAAAAATGAATAAATATTTTCGCATGATTTTCCGCGAACCTAGCGGGGATATATATCGTGGGAAATACTACAATGAGGTCAAACGCAAACTGTCAATGTAAATGGAAGCCGCTTTCACACTAAAATGTAAGGCTAGAAAAGGCCAAACAACATTCCATCTACCTTATTAATGATCTCTCCTAAATGTTCTTCGTTCTCGCCGAACTTATTTTTATCGCAGTCGATGATCAGTAATGGGCTTTCTTTATAACCATCGATCCATTTGTTGTAGAGTTCGTTTAGCTTCTTCAAATAATCGAGGCGGATGTTTTCTTCATATTCTCTTCCCCGCTTTTGAATCTGTGCAACAACTGTTGGGACCGAAGCTTTTAAAAAAATGAGCAGGTCCGGCGGTTGCACCATTGTTTTTAAAGTCTGGAAGAACATAAAATAATTATCGAAATCTCTTTTGCTCATCAACCCCATTTCGTGAAGGTTGGGTGCGAAGATGTGGGCGTCTTCATATATGGTGCGGTCTTGTATGATCGTTTCTGTGCCGCGTTGTATTTCAAGTATTTGATTGATCCTGCTGTTTAAAAAATAGATCTGGAGATTAAAGCTCCAGCGCGGCATGTCTTCATAAAAATCCATCAGGTAAGGATTATGATCCACATCTTCGAACTGCGGTATCCAGCGGTAATGCTTGCTAAGCATTTCAGTAAGCGTAGTTTTTCCGGCGCCGATATTACCGGCTACTGCTACGTGTTTTGGTTTTTTCAATTTTGCCATAAGTATGTGGTTCGGGTCTAAACCGGCGCTGAAAGTCGGAAAAAAACTTAAAACTCAGACAAGAAGTCAAAATTAAAAAGTCAAAAGCCAAAAACATGGCGCTCTTTTTAGTTTTTACTTTTGACTTTTTACTTAAAACGGCGTTCCTACACTATTTTTGCAGCGATTTTTAAAATTAAACAAGCGTCTTTATGACCTGGAAGCAAGTTTTCACCTCCTCCATAGGGAAAAAATTAGTGATGGGTTTAACCGGTCTTTTCCTCATTAGTTTTTTAATTGTTCACGTTGGATTGAATGCCTGCATCTGGGTTCCCGATCATGGTGAGACTTTTAATAAAGGCGCAAACTTTATGGGCACAATGATCTTAGTGAGGATCATTGAAGTCGGACTTTTCCTTGGAATTCTTCTTCACGTTTACCAGGGCTATCTTTTAACGGCTCAGAATAATAGTCGCAGATCACAAAATTATACGGCGGGTTACGGTAACAAAGGAAGCAGCTGGTACAGCCGCAGCATGGGGTTATTAGGAACGCTGATCCTGTTGTTTCTTATCATGCACATTTATCATTTCTGGACGCCATCAAGATTAGGCGGCATGTGGGGAATTCATGAACTCGGTGAGGCTGATTATAATAATGGTGCTGTTCACATTCATAATTTATATGGTGAGATGATACAGGTGTTTCAAAATCCTGTGGTTGTTATATTATATGTATTGGGTTGCTTGTCGCTTGCGTATCATTTGGCGCATGGATTTCACAGTGCTTTCAGAACAATGGGATTGCATAACAGGCGCTATGCAAAAATGATCAGGAACTTTGGATATGGTTTTTCGATTGTTGTGTGTTTGGCATTTGCAATGATGCCGGTGAGTATTTATTTTGGATGGGTGAAGTGACGGGAATCGTGTGACGTGAATACATTGACGATTCAGGATTCACGATGCTGAATAAATATCTAAAGTACAAGTGTGCGACGCCACTGAAGGTGAAGAGAGAGTGATGTAGTTGGGACAAAATAAAAATGACGATGCTTTGGAATTCATCTTCAAATTGTCAAATTATCAAATTATCAAATTGCTGATATGCTCGATGCAAAAATTCCAAAAGGACCGTTGGACCAGAAATGGAGTACATACAAAAGCACTTGTAAGCTGGTGAACCCGGCGAATAAACGTAAGCTGGAAGTGATCGTAATTGGAACCGGTTTGGCTGGTGCGTCTGCGGCTTCTTCATTGGGAGAACTGGGATATAAAGTGAAAGCTTTTTGTTTCCAGGATAGTCCGCGCCGTGCACACTCTATCGCTGCGCAGGGCGGAATTAATGCCGCGAAAAACTACCAGAACGATGGTGATTCTGTTTACCGTTTATTTTATGATACGATCAAAGGTGGTGACTACCGCTCACGTGAAGGGAACGTTCATCGCTTAGCAGAAGTGAGTGCAAGCATCATTGATCAGTGTGTGGCGCAGGGTGTTCCTTTTGCAAGAGAATATGGCGGATTATTAAGTAACCGTTCATTCGGCGGAACGCAGGTGCAGAGAACTTTTTATGCTGCAGGACAAACAGGACAACAATTATTAATAGGCGCATATCAATCTTTGGAAAGACAAGTGGCATTGGGCAATGTAAAAATGTACAGCCGTCACGAGATGTTAGAAATTGTGATGATTGATGGAAAGGCTCGCGGCATTATCGCAAGAAATTTAGTAACGGGTGAATTAGAAAGACATTTTGGTCACGCCGTTTTATTATGCTCAGGCGGATATGGCAACGTATTTTATTTAAGTACGAATGCGATGGGCAGCAATGTTACCGCCGCATGGAAAGCCCATAAGAGAGGTGCCTATTTTGGAAATCCATGTTTTACACAAATACATCCGACATGTATTCCGGTTTCTGGCGAGCATCAATCTAAGTTGACGCTGATGTCTGAATCATTAAGGAATGATGGAAGGATCTGGGTGCCGTTAAAACAAAATGATACACGAAGACCGAGCGAAATTCCGGAAACAGAAAGAGATTATTATTTAGAAAGAAGATATCCTGCATTTGGAAATTTAGTTCCGAGAGATGTGGCATCGAGAGCCGCGAAAGAAAGATGTGATGCGGGTTACGGTGTTGGATCATCAAGGCAGGCTGTTTACCTGGATTATGCTTTTGCGATCGATCGTTATGGAATGATCGAATGCAATAAACAAGGAATTAATAATCCGACGAAAGAACAACTTCGTCATTATGGTGTTGAGGTAGTGAAAGAAAAATATGGTAATCTTTTCGACATGTATGAAAAGATAACCGGTGAGAATCCTTATGAAATTCCAATGCGTATTTATCCTGCGGTTCACTATACGATGGGCGGACTTTGGGTTGATTATGAATTGCAAACAAACATTCCTGGCCTATATGCATTAGGTGAAGCAAATTTTTCTGATCACGGTGCAAATCGTTTAGGTGCATCTGCATTAATGCAGGGATTAGCAGATGGTTATTTTGTAATTCCTTATACAATAGGAAATTATTTGGCTGATGAAATAAGAACTACGAATATTCCAACCTCTCATCCTGCATTTGAAGAAGCAGAAAAAAATACAAGAGACAGGATTGAAAAATTAATGAGCATACAAGGAACTGAAAGTCCGGAAAGTTTTCATAAACGTCTCGGAAAAATTATGTGGGATAAATGCGGAATGGCTCGTAACGCACAAGGTTTGCAAGAAGCAATTACAGAAATAAGAGCATTAAGAGAAGAGTTCTGGAGAAATGTAAAAGTGACTGGCGCTATCAATGAATTTAATCCTGAGTTAGACAAAGCCGGTCGTGTTGCAGACTTTATTGAACTTGGAGAATTGATGTGCATGGATGCATTGAACAGGAAAGAAAGTTGTGGCGGACACTTTAGAGAAGAGTCACAGACTGAAGAAGGAGAAGCTTTACGTGATGATGATAATTTTATGTTTGTGTCAGCATGGGAGTTTAAAGAAGGGTATAATTGGGAACTGCATAAGGAAGCATTAGAATATGAAGTTGTTCATCCTAGTCAACGTTCTTACAAATAATTAATTTCAAATTCGATAGCATGGAGCATTATAATATGAATCTGACGTTGAAAGTGTGGCGTCAAAAAAATGAAAAAGAAAAAGGCCATTTCGAAACTTACTCTGTTCCGGGTATTTCTTCTGAAATGTCTTTTCTTGAGATGTTTGATGTGCTGAATGAAAGGTTAATCAACGAAGGAAAAGAGCCAATCGCTTTTGACCATGATTGTCGTGAAGGTATATGCGGCGCTTGCTCTATGCATATAAACGGGAAAGCGCATGGTCCGTGGGCGGGAACAACTACGTGCCAGTTACATATGCGTGCATTTAAAGATGGGGACACAATTGTTGTTGAACCGTGGAGAGCAAATGCGTTTCCTGTAATTAAAGATTTGGTAACTGACCGTTCTGCATTGGATAGAATTATTGCAGCAGGCGGATATATTTCCGTTAATACCGGTAATGCTGTTGATGGAAATTCTTTACCTGTTGAAAAAGATAAAGCTGATACAGCGTTTGCTGCTGCGGCCTGTATTGGTTGCGGGGCCTGCGTTGCAGCGTGTAAGAATAGTTCGGCAATGTTATTCACAGGAGCTAAGGTTTCTCATCTTGCGTTGTTACCTCAGGGAAATCCTGAAAGAAAAACAAGAGTCGTGAATATGATTGCTCAGATGGATAAAGAAGGATTTGGATCATGCACATTTACGATGGAATGTGAAGCTGCGTGTCCGAAAGAAATATCTGTGAACAACATTGCAAGATTAAATGCTGAATATATGAGAGCAGCATTTACGGCAGAAGAAACTATGGGATGAGTGAGATGAGAAATGAGTGATGAATAATGAGTTGAGCCGTTTTATTTAAACGGCTCTTTTTTATTGATAGTGTCTAATTTAAAAGCGATTGTGGCAAATAATTATTTTCAATTCAAACAATTTACGGTTCAGCAGGAACATTGTGCGATGAAGGTTTGTACAGATGCGTGTCTGTTTGGAGCGTGGGTTGCGGAAGAAGTTTTCAATTCCACTTTGAAAGTTAAAAATGCACTTGATATTGGAACAGGCACTGGTGTACTTTCATTAATGCTGGCGCAAAAAATTAAAAGCACTAAGATTAAGGCAATAGAAATAGATGATAGCGCAGCGGCACAGGCAAAAGAGAACTTCGAATCTTCACCATGGAAAAGCAGGCTGTGTGTAATCGGTCATTCAGTGCAACAATTCAAAAGTCTTACGGAAAATAAGTTCGATTTAATCATCAGTAACCCACCATTCTTTGAGAATGATTTAAAAAGCGAAGATCAAAAAAGAAATCTTGCATTACATAGCGAGAAACTTGATTTAATGGAATTAGCAGATACAGTTCAATTCCTTCTGCATAATCAAGGCTTCTTTGCAGTTTTATTACCCGCACAAAGGGTTAGTGAATTTGAAGTACTTGCAAAAAAGGGAAAATTATTTCTTTATAAAAAAGTATTCGTAAAACAAACACCTGCACATTCTCCGTTCAGAGCAATGATGATCTTTTTACCGTATGAAATAATGCAGCCTGAGGTGAAAGAGATAGTAATTAAAAAAGCAGAAGGAAATTATACCGCCGAATTTATTGAGCTGCTGAAAGATTATTATTTGTACTTATAAAGACGCATACTCTCTCAAATAATCATAAGATTTTGTAAGTTCTCCATCTTTTAAAATAGTTGCTCTTTCAATAATCTTACTGCTTCCTGCAATCAGATCATTCAAAATGTATTTTATTAATTGCTCACCAAAATAATGACTCGCATCACGAGGCAACTCGTTCGGTAAATTACCAACAGCCATTACATCTATTGACCCCGGCAAATAAGGCGCTGTCTTCTCTCCTGTTATTTTATCAACTCCATAAACAGGATGCTCAATTGTTCCATCCCCCAGGTTACAGGGCACACTGCCATGCGCATCGTCCGTAACATCTGCGATGGTTTTAATTCTGAAACGCGGATCCTTCAGATCATTCATAGAAAAAAGTTCAGGAACACCCAGCTCCCAATAAGTGCCGTTCATCAGAATATCTGTTTCAAAAGAAAACTTCGGGAAAATACATTCAAACTGCTCGGGGTGATGGTGGAATAATTGCCGATCATATTCTCTCCCTTCTTTATGGCGGTAAAGATTGGCCCCTTTCAGATGAACATAAACAGGATAATCAAATTGCCTGCTTAAATAATCTGCGGGTTCCACTTCCTGTACATCCATCAGGTTCATTACTTCTAAAAGACCATGCGCTACTCTCCCGCTTCCTGTTATGGCAATTTTTATATTAGGCAGTTTCAATCCAAAATAGCTCCTGATCAAATTCCGGTAATCATGACTTTCATGCACTCTTCCTAAATGAAAAAGTTTGGTCCTGTTACCATAAGCCATTACTCCGTTATGAGCACCCACAATTCCGGCAAAAAAACCAAAACCAATGATGCGCTGGCCATCATCATGCACAAGACATTCATAATCTATTACCGTATCTTTCTTTTCAACAAGGGCCTGCATCATCTTACGGTTATAGGGTTGCTCTTTGCAGGTATGAGAAAAAAACAGGTAGGTTTTGTTTTCCAAAAGCATATCAGTACGCACTTCTTTTATTCCCAGTATCCAGTCGGCAGATTCCAGGTTATGGTTTATTATACAGCCCGCATTCATGTATTCTGTGTCTTTATAACACCTATTATCAGAGGGCTGAACAAGGATTTGCAGACCGGGAATGTGGCTCAACAACCATTTGCATTGTGCAGGCGTAAGCGCCACCCGGTTATCGGGCGGAATTTTTCCTTCTTTAATAATTCCCAGAACAGGCATTAGGTTAGATTTGTATGAAGGTAAAGCGAAAGTCGAAAATCGAAAATCGAAAGTGACGAACGATGATTTTCGATCTTCGATTTTCCATTTTCGATTTTATGATGAATTACTTCGAACTATATAACCTCCCTGTGAGTCTGCAACCCGACCAGGATCAGGTAAAAAAAGAATTTTACAAACTGAGCAGGCAGTATCATCCCGATTTTTTTTCACAGGAAAGTGAAGAAGAGCAGTCAACTGCTTTAGAAAAATCTTCAGACATCAACAAAGCATAT
The DNA here is from genome assembly GCA_028288595.1 of Chitinophagaceae bacterium. Taxonomy (GTDB): domain Bacteria; phylum Bacteroidota; class Bacteroidia; order Chitinophagales; family Chitinophagaceae; genus JAQBNK01. The sequence goes on along the minus strand of JAQBNK010000156.1, from coordinate 5,869 downwards.
AAAACTTTTACCAATTCCGATGCAACAATTAAATATGTTTTGCAGTTAAAAGGTTTGTTAGAAGAGGAAGAAAAATACCAGTTAGATCCTGAATTCTTAATGGAAATGCTGGAACTGAATGAATCTGTAATGGATGCAAAAATGGACGAAGATGAAAACACAATCTCAGACGTTAAATCTCAAATCTCAGCCTTCCAGTCCAAAATCTTTGAGCCTGTTAAAGAGATTATTGAGCATTACCAGGAAGATATTACTACCAAAGAAGAACTGCTGCAGGTAAAAGAGTATTACTACAGGAAAAAATACCTCAACCGTATTTTGGAAGGAATGGAGGGATAAATTAATATTGCAGCCGGCATTCACGATTCACGATTCATGATTCACGATTGCTTCATAACCTAATGCCCGGATGGCGGAATTGGTAGACGCGTCAGACTCAAAATCTGGTATTCGCAAGGATGTGCAGGTTCGATTCCTGTTCCGGGCACACCACCTCCTTTTTAAGGAGGTTTTTTTGTTTAGAAACCTCTTACATAGAGGAACCAGATTAAGCTGACGCAATCAAAAAAATTGAGAATGATCTTGATGATCATCTATCATCAGCCTGATTAATCCTATAAAGATTTCAGCGCTTCGATCTTTTCCCATCTCCGTTGCATAGCCTCATTTGCCATAGCCAGGAACTCAGTAGCTTTTTCAGGAAAATTATTTTTTATAGTAGCAAAACGATTTTCATTATAGAGGAAGTCGTCAAGTGGAATGCTTGGTTCCTTGCTGTCCAGCACAAACCGCTGCCCTTTTTCTTTTAAAGGGTTGTACCTGAACAAAGGCCAGTAACCGGACTTCACGCCCAAAGTTTGTTGCTCCATGCCGTGGCGCATGTCATAACCATGAGCAATGCAATGGCTGTAAGCTATTATCAGCGAAGGTCCGGGGTAAGCTTCCGCTTCCAGGATAGTCTTCAGGGCATGCACGTCGTTCGCTCCCATCGCTATCTCCGCTACGTAGGCGGTTCCATGTGCTATGGCCTGCATGGCAAGATCTTTTTTTCCGGTTGTTTTTCCTTTAATTGAAAACTTAGCGCTTGCTCCTATAGGGGTTGACTTTGATTTTTGTCCGCCAGTATTCGAATAGACTTCTGTGTCCAGCACGAGTATATTAATGTTTTCACCTGTTGACAATACATGATCCAAACCACTGAAACCAATATCATAAGCCCAGCCGTCGCCGCCGATGATCCACATAGACTTGCGTTGAAGGGAGTCGGCAATAGTTAATAATTGTTTTGCCCCCGCATCCGGAAGCGCCCTCAACCGCCTCTTTAATTCAGTTACGTTCTTGCGCTGTTGTATTACTTCTGCTTCAAGCGTTTCTTCATTCGATAGAATAGAGTTCACCAGGTCTTCACCTGCATCGTATTTTATTTTAGTAAGCAGGTTTCTTGCATAAGCTCTTTTCTGGTCACTCGCCAGTTTAATGCCCAATCCAAATTCTGCATTATCCTCGAATAATGAATTGGCCCAGGCGGGGCCGCAACCCTCACTGTTCTTTGCCCACGGCGTGGTAGGCAGATTTCCGCCGAAAATGGAAGAGCAACCGGTAGCATTGGCAACCATCATACGGTCACCAAATAATTGTGTAAGCAATTTTAAATAAGGTGTTTCACCGCAGCCGCTGCAGGCGCCGGAAAATTCAAACAATGGCTCCAGTAATTGCGACCCTTTTACAGAGCTGCGGTTCACTCTTGTACGGTCTATGTCTGGCAGTGAAAGGAAAAAATCCCAGTTTTGTTTTTCCGTTTCTTTAAGCTGTATCGCATCCTGCATGTTAACAGCTTTATGGCCAGGCTGTGTTTTACTTTCTATCGGGCATACCTCAAAACATAAATTACATCCTGTGCAATCTTCAACAGATACCTGCAAAGTGTAGGATTCCTGGTCCTTAAAGAATTCCTTGCCTATTGGCGCTGTATATTTAAAGAAACCAGGCGCATCTTTCAGAAAATCATTACTAAAAACTTTGGGACGTATAGCAGCGTGAGGGCATACGAAGAAACATTTTCCGCATTGCGAACAAAGTGATGGGTCCCATACAGGCACCTGCTCCGCGATATTACGTTTTTCATATTTACTGGTGGCTGAAGGATAAGTGCCATCCGTTGGAAAAGCACTCACCGGCAAGTCATCACCTTCTCCTGCAAGTATCCTGGAGATCACCTCCTCCACGAATAATGGTGCATCTTTTACTGTAATAGAACTGATCTCCTTATCGCCAATAATAAAATCGGAATAATTAATTTGCTGCAAATTATCCAGCGTTTTATCTACTGCATCAAAGTTCTTCTGCACTACCGCCTCTCCTTTGCTTCCATAAGATTTGCGGATGCTTTTCTTGATATAATCTAGGGCTTCATCTTTGGGAACCACGTTAGAAATAACAAAAAAACAAGTTTGCAAAATGGAATTAATGCGGGAGCCCATACCCGTTTCTCTTGATACTTTAGAAGCGTTGATCACATAGAATTTCAATTCCTTTTCAATAATTTCTTTCTGAATTTTCTTCGGCAGTTGCAGCCATACCTCCTCTTTCTCAAATGGTGAATTAAGTAAGAACGTGGCTCCCATTTCCGCGTCCTTTAATATATCATATTTCTCGAGGTAATTAAAATGATGGCAGGCGATAAAATTAGCAGAACTGATAAGATAGGTTGATTGAATACGACGTTTACTAAAACGCAGGTGCGAAGTAGTTAACGAGCCCGACTTTTTAGAATCATACACAAAATATCCCTGCACATGATTACCGGTAACCTCACCAATGATCTTGATGGTATTTTTATTTGCGCTTACGGTGCCATCGGCCCCAAGCCCATAAAATAATCCGCGAAATAAATGCCGGTCTTCCAGCGAAAAATTTTTGTCATAGTCCAGGCTGGCCAATGTTACGTCATCATCAATGCCTATGGTAAAATGTCTCTTTGGCTGTTTTTTGTTCAGTTCTTCAAATATCGCTTTCACCATGCCGGGATTAAACTCTTTGGAAGCTAGCCCGTACCGTCCACCGATCACCAAAGGAAGATCATCGTTCCACCCGGCGTGCAGGGCGCTTATTATATCCATGAAGAGCGGTTCACCAATAGCGCCTGTTTCCTTACAACGGTCCAGTACCGCTATTTTCTTAACTGTGCCTGGCAAAGCGCTAATAAAATGGCCCACAGAAAAAGGACGATAAAGATGCACATTCACGTAGCCAGTTTTTTCACCCATATCATTCAAATAGTCAACTGTTTCTTCCACTGCTCCTGCGCCTGAGCCCATGATAATAATGATTCTTTCAGCTTCAGGATGGCCATGATATTCAAACAGCTTATAAGAACGACCCGTAAGCGCATAGAATTCGTTCATCGTTTTCTCTACAATGTCAGGGACGTTCCAGTGATATTGGTTAGCAGCTTCCCTGCCCTGGAAGAATACGTCAGGATTTTGTGCGGTGCCGCGGATAAACGGGTTTGAAGGATTCAGTGCACGCTCCCTGTGCCGTGCCACGTCTTCTTCCGTGATCATTTCACTGATGATATTGTCTTCGATAATTTCCACTTCATTCAGTTCATGTGAAGTGCGAAAACCATCGAAAATATTCAGGAATGGAATGCTCGAACGAAGAGAAGCCGAGGTAGCTACGAGGGCCATATCATGGGCCTGCTGCGGATCACATCCAAACAACATAGCAAAACCAGTGGACCGCACTGCCATTACATCGCTGTGATCGCCAAAAATGGACAAAGCATGTGTGGCCAGTGCCCTCGCTGCAATATGAAAAACAGTGGCCGTTAGTTCTCCTGCGATTTTATACATATTAGGGACCATTAGCAATAACCCCTGCGAGCAGGTAAATGTAGATGCCAGCACTCCTCCTTGCAGTGCGCCATGGATAGCACCTGCAGCGCCGGCCTCGCTTTGCATTTCAATCACTCTCGGTACTTCACCGAAAATATTCGTCTTGCCATCACTGCTCCATTCATCTGCCCACTCACCCATGGCAGAAGAAGGTGTAATGGGATAAATAGCGCATACTTCACTGCATTTGTATGCTATGTAAGCTGCAGCTTCATTACCGTCTATTATTGCAGGCGACTTTTTTTTAACGACAGGAATTTCAGCCGGCTGTGTATTTAAAACTGTATACATAATAAATGTTTGAAGAATTGGATGATGAAAACTACTCAGCCTTGCAGGCAAAAAAGATGATCAGTATCATTTAACAATAGAATTAAAAACAGTTTCAGGGCTTTTGTTTTGACTGATATTTAGTGTGAAGGTTTTTTTAGTTGAGGCTTCTTTCAATGGAGCTGCAAAATGAAATAAAATTGGTTGTGTAAGGGCTTATGTGAAACAGGATCTTTCCTGATATGCATCAGCAGAAATAAACAATGGTGATGACTTCTGTCATCCAATTTTTATTTGAAGGATGTTTTTCTTACCGATCAATTTTTTTTGAAAAAGGAGACAATTTAAAATTACCAATATGGCACTTAAAATAACAGAAGACTGTATTAATTGCACCGCCTGCGAATCCGAATGTCCTAACAACGCTATTTATGCGCCGGGAGTAAAATGGAGCCTTGCAGAAGGCACAGGAGTAAGGGGAAAGTTTACGCTTAAAGATGGAACAGTGATACAAGCAGAAGAAAGATTCGCTGCATTCTCCAACAACAACTATTACGTGGTTTCCGCTAAGTGCACTGAATGCCAGGGTTTTCACGAAGAACCACAGTGCGTCTCTGTTTGCCCTGTTGACTGTTGTGTGTCCGATGAAAATTTTGTGGAGACCGCAGTGCAATTAGTGACAAAAAAGGAATTACTTCATCCTTAATATTTTAGTTGCCGTCTTTGCCGATGTATTGCTTTTTTTCTACTCATAGAAATTGAACGCACTGAAAGTTACTGTGTCTCCACTGTCAACACCACCGGTTTGCCATCCCAGGTGAATACTACCACCGTATCACCAATTGTTTTATGACTTGTTTTGTTAGAAAAGACTACCGATTTTATTCTTTTTCCCATGATCTCCAGCTGGAAGTTTTTCCCCCCATTTGCCAGGTGCTTTGCAGTGATGACGATACGATGCATGTTACCGGTGTTGCTGGTTACAAAATCGACCAGGTCGTATTGTTTTTTTGCCAGGGAATTCGGATCCATTCCATCATCGTAAAACCATTCAGAGTGTACTTCCGTTTTGTTCCCGCTGTAATATTTCAGCAGGATATTTTTTCCGTCGTATTGGTCGGTGTTAACAATGGAAGTAAGCATCGGGATAATACTTCCCGCTTTTACAAAGAGCGGCAAAACGTCAATCGGTGCATTTACCTCTGCGGAATCCTGGTAGTGTTGTAGATCATCGAACCCGATCCAGTCACCTTTCGGAAATAATACTTTCTTTTGGGTTTGTCCTTTTATAATTACCGGTGCCACCAGCATTTGACTGCCCCACAAGTATTCATCATTTAAATTTTCGAGGCGTTTATTATCACCATCAAAATAATTGACAGGCAACATCAACGGACGTCCTGATATTGTATTTTGATAAGCCATGGTATAATTGTAAGGCAGCAGCCGGTAACGGAGCTTTATATATTCGGCAACACTTGTTTTGGTGGTATCATCCCAAAAGATCGGCTCGGGTACATAACCGCGGCCGTTTGTTCCGGCATGTGTACGCATCACGGGTGTAAAAGCGGCAAACTCCAGCCATCTTGAATAGAGTTCGCGATCCCTTGTATTCGCACCTGTAAATCCACCTGCATCAGAATGCATATAACCTACTCCGCTTAATCCCATGTTCACCATAACGGGTATCTGTGCCTGCAATC
>JAQBNK010000153.1 GCA_028288595.1 Chitinophagaceae bacterium | reverse complement strand
AGCTTATCTTTTACTGTTTTTTATTCTTTTATCAAGATGGCTGAAAACCTACAGCTATACACGAAATATTCAAACAAGAGGGCTTGAAAAAATTGATATTGAATGGAAGATGTTTGTAAAAAAGATGTCTCATCGTCTCGGAATCAGACAGGAAATTAAAATTTATATTTCGCACCTGGTTTCATCGCCATTAACTGTTGGATTTATTAAACCAGTGATTTTAATTCCACTTGCAAGCATTAACAATTTATCGCCCGAACAAATGGAAGCGGTGATACTGCACGAGCTGGCACATATTAAAAGATTCGATTACCTGGTTAATCTTATTTTATCTGTGATTGAATTGGCGCTGTTCTTTAATCCATTCACGCAACTGATCAGCAGGATCATTAAAAAAGAAAGAGAGAATAGTTGTGATGATTGGGTATTGCAATTCCAGTACCAGCCAGCGATGTATGCAGAAGCATTATTACGAATTGCATACCTGCAAAATTCACCTGCACTTGCAATGCATGCCGTACATAATAAACAGGACCTGCTTTTTCGTGTAAAACGGATGGTGGAGAAAAAAGAAAAATTTAATTATAAACAGCAATTGCTTGCATTGTTTTTATTAACAGGTATTTTTTGTTCTATCGCATGGTTTCAGCCTGCGGCAGTAAGTAAAAACAATAAGGCTAAGAATACAAAATCAGTTTTCTTAGAACCCCTTGCAAGTAAAGTCAGCAATCCTTTAATGAACCCGTTATTTTTTCTTGCCAAGCCATTAAATGATGAAGTAAAAAAAGTATCTGATGAAGCACGCCGGCATGTTGCACAGGCAGAGCTCGCAAGAACAATGATCAATCTTGAAGTACCGTCTATCCCTCCTGCTGTTGCACAACAACTGAAAGAGATCAATAGTGAAAAATTTAAGCGTGATCTTGAAAAAGCAGGTCGCCAGGCATGGAAGGAACTCAATGATCAAAAGTTTCGTTTTGCTGATAACTTTTATCCTGCTGAATTTGATTCTTCTTTTTTTGCAGAAAATATCCGCCATGCTTATGCTGGTATTGACGCTAAAAAAATAAATGCCGATCTGCAAAGAGCAAAAGAACAAATGAAGCATTTCAAGATGCCTGAATTAATGATTGCTCCTGAAGCTGAACTCAACACGCAGTTAAATAAATTGCAGCTAAATAAATTATTTAAGGAACTTCCTGCAATGGCCCTTGCAGGAGTTTTACCCGATGATGTGCAAGAAAAGATCGATGACGCAATGGGGAAACTGCAAATGATGAGTGAAAACCCGCGGCATAAAAATCTTCCGCGTATGAAGATGCGGGTTGATTCGTTAAGAATGTCATCACCTTTTACACCCCGGATGTCCAGGCAAAAAACAGAGCAGGAATTACAAAATGATGATGAGGCAGAAATGATTTTACTAACACCGGAACCCCAAAGAGAAAGAACATTGCGCACTCCCCGCATTGCTCCTGTTCCTTCAACAAAACCAAACCCGGAAATGAGGGCGAAACAAAATGTACCCGGCGGTTATAGTTTTTCATGGATTCCTGCGGCACGAATAAAGGAAATAGCAGCCGGGAATACCGGCAGGAAAATAAAATTAACACGGGCAGAATCAGAATTGAAAGCCAGGCAGGAGAAAAAAGAAATACAGCTTATCGAAACGGGTATCGAATAACAAGCTTATATGTTACCATAAGTTTTTTGGGCACCAGTCGCCATACCTGTTGTTCAGCAGAAAACCGACTAATATTTCATGCGTTCCCTTACTTACAGTATTTAATTTCGAAGTCGTAAGATCATAAGAATAACCGACGTTAATCGAGCTGCTGATATTAATTCCAACCATTGCAGCAAAACCATCCTGGTAACGGTAAGAAGCGCCGGCCCATACGAGATCCTGGTATTGAAGTTTTGCATTCACATCAAAGCTCACCGGAGCCGGGCTTACATATTTCACAAGAACAGAAGGCAATAAAGTAATATCATCAGTTAAAAACAACCGGTAACCTGCAGACAAAAATAAATGCGGTATTAATTTACCGCCCTGCGTTTTTACAGAGTCACTTGAAAACGTTAACCCGATTGGAACGATTTGCTGCGCCGCGAGGCCCACAAAATAATTTGCTGAATACATCCACAGCCCGGCGCTTATATCCGGTTTCATTCTATTCAGGTAACCACTACCTGCAACTGCAGGATCAATATTAGTTGTTCCAAAATCAAGTTTACCTGCATCAAGAGACATTTGCTGAACACCTACAGACACACCTGCACTCAAACTTGTTTTAGGTGTGATGGGAAGATGATAAGCATAAGTACCTGCTGCAGAAAAACGATTTAACGGCCCGGTTCTGTCATTTAATACTGTAAGACCTACACCCTGGTGAGGATCAGGCGCTGTATAATCCTGCCAGTAAGCTTTTCCCCTGGGATTATCCCCCACTGCGTGCACTGTTGTAGCCGTTTCATGTTCATAATCGCTTCGTTTTAAAGGACCATGAACCGTTAAGTAAGTGGTAACCGGAGCGCCATCAATTCCTACCCATTGGTGCCGGTGGCTGATCTTAACATCCCAATAATTTTCAATTCCAGCCACTGCCGGATTAATAATAAAATTATTCAGAATGTACTGGGTATAGTGGGGCCTTTGCTGGCTAATGGCCTGTAAGAAAAATAATGCCGCAAAAAAAGCAAGTGCAATTTTTTTCATGAGATGGCAGTTGGCGGTTTTTCGAAGAATTGGATGTAATGCAATTTAAACATTTGATATTATCTGCGGGTTAAAATCTACTTCAAAATTATTACGTAACCGGTAAAGGCATTTCTTCCGTTTTTTGGATCGATAATATAATAATAAGTGCCGATTGGTAATAATTTCCCGTGAGAGCTGCCATCCCACGGAAGCGAGTACCCTGTGGAATGAAAAATTATTTGCCCGTAGCGATCAAATATATCGACGGTACAACCCGGATAAGTATCAAGATATTTTATTATCCATGTATCGTTGATACCATCTCCATTAGGAGAAAATGCATTAGGAGGTACTGGCATTTTTAAAACAACTATGGCGACGTCATCAGTCACACTGCAATTTCCTTCACCTGTAACTGTGATGGTGTAAACCTGGTCGGCCATAGGTTTAACTATAGGTTGAAGTATAGCATCATTTGAAAGTCCGGAAGCCGGGGTCCATTTATATACCAGTTGATTACCCGAGGCCACCGCCATTAAAGTATCTGATCCTCCTTCCAGGATTTTCAGATCAGGTCCCGCATTTACAGTGGGATAAGGATGTATGATCACCGTTTGTTTAGCGATCGTACCTATACAGCCTTGCTGGTTGGTAATTTGTAATTGCACCTGGAATGTTCCTGTTTGCGAAAAAATATAATTTACATTCTGGCTGGCGAATTTGGTACCATTACCCATTTGCCATTGCCATTGTGTAACAGGACTGGTAATTCCATCACTCTTATCTGTAAAAAGAATCGGTTGTCCCAGGCATACTTCTGTTGGTAACGTGGTAAAATCAGATTGAGGCTGAGGAAATATTTTATCAAAAGTTTTTGTAAGAGAATCAACACAACCATCTTTTGAGGTTACATGAAGCCAGATGATTTTGCTGCCGGTAGTTGTGTAAGTGTGTACGGGATTTTTTTGGGTTGATGCCGTTACATCATTCACATCTCCAAAACTCCACAGGTAACTGAATGAGTTTTCAGTATGATCGGCAATGGAAGACAGATCATTGAACTGTGCTTTTCCATCAGGCAAACAAACTCCTGCGGGCATACTAAAATCAACTGCCGGCAAAGGATGAACAACTATGGAATTAATAATAGTATTAGTGCAGCCACTGTCTGTTTTTACCTGCAGGCTTACCTGGTAATTGCCCGCGGCCGCATAGGTTTTATTAAATGAAGCGGGTGCATTTTTTATAGCAGTTGTTCCATCATTAAAGTTCCAGTTCCATGAAATAATATTACTGTAATTAGCAACAGAGCTATCATAAAAATTTAATGTATTCTTTTCACAAACAGGAGAAGAAACGCCAAACTTCGCTGTAGGAGAAGGCCACACAGTTATATTTTTAGAAATAGAATCCAGGCAGCCATCATTCGTAGTGTAAGTATATTTTATTGGCCACACACCTGCTCCTGACTGAACAGGATTAAACATACCTGCAGCAGAAATACCGTTGCCACTATAAATGAAATTCCCTGGATTGTTTGCAGTTTCATGTGCCTGCGCAATTAAGTACGGCTGGGCTTCATTGCAAATACCCGGTATGGTTGAGAATGATAATAATGGTGTTGAATAAATAGTAACGCTTTTGGTTATCTGGCTCACACAACTGCCGCCGGAATAAGACCGGAATAATACCTGGTAAGTTTTGGGTGACGGTGTATTGAATGAAGGATAAGCATGAGCATAAGTTTTACCCGGTGCAGGATTATCATCTTTTTGAATGATGGATGGATTAGAAGCGTTGTCCCAGATGATCTCCACTTTTGTAATAGATCCAAAATCTACCGTGGATGTATCTTTTATTACAACGTCTTTATTACTGCAAATTTTACCCGTGTTCACAAAGAGGAAATCAGCTTTTGGAATCGCCCCGTTTACGGTGAATGCCTGTGTAAGCGAATCCACGCACCCTGCGCCAGATGTTATACGCAGACTTACATTATAATGCGCACTCTGTGTGTATTTATGCTGGGGATTTTGAACAGTAGAAATATTATTCGCTGCAGAAGAATTCTGATCGCCAAAGTTCCATAGATATTTGAACTGACTTTCAGTGTGATCAGCAATTGTACTGCTGTCTGTAAAAAGTGCAAATGCATCAGCGAGACAAACTTCAGGTAAAACAAATTTTACCAGGGGATTATCATTAATTTTTACTGAAACAGAATCCGTTGCTACACAACCAGTGTTTGTTTGCAGGGTTAATTTTACAGGGTAGGTACCAGATGCAGTATACACCTGCGAACGAATGCTGTTATTACCCAAGCTATCTATAGAACCATTAGCGTAATCCCATTTCCAGGAAACAATAGTACCAGATGCAATTGTAGAATGGTCTGTGAAATTGATTGTACTGTTAACACATGCGGGAAGGGAAGAACTAAAACTAACCACAGGATTATCAGATATAGCTACAGTTGCTGTTGTATCAGCATAACATCCCAGGTCATTAATTACTCTTAATGCTACATTATAACTGCCGGGAGTGGAATATTTTTTAGCTGGATTTTGAAGGTTGCTTGTCGTATTATCTTTAAAATCCCACAGCCATTGGGTGATAGCTCTCCCATTCCCGTTGCTTGAATCGATGAACCGCAAAGAATCACTCAAACAACCCGAATTAGTAAATTGAAATTTTGCAATAACAGGATCAACAACATTCACTGTATAGGTTTGTTGCTGAATACCGCTGCAACCATCAGAAGTCGGATTATTTGATGTGATGATAAAATTATATGACCCATTTGCATTGAACGTATAATTTGATGGCAGCTTATAAACGTAGATAGTTTTTCCGCTGGAATTATCTATGAAACTGCTGTCGGGTTTAGGATTATCAAAAGGTCCTGCGATACCGTTAGGCGAGATATCAGGATTATTACCAAAATCCCATGTTATGCTCGTAGGTTGATAGGCGAATTTAACAGCCATTACGGTTGAAGTTCCTCTGCAGGTTGTCTGAGAAGTGGTTATGGTATATGGATTTTGTAATAACAGACCTTGGGAAAGATCGACTACATTAGTCCCTGCGTTATATCCATACGATTCAACATTTCCGAAACCATAAGCGATAGCAATAAAGTTTGAATCGGCCTTAAGTGTTTGAACAGGATTCGTTTTTGATAATGTCGTCACATCTTCCTGGAGATATGAATAAACCGTTCCTGGAATAGCAGTAAATGTTCCTGACGGTGCAGCTCCATTTATCTTAAAGGTTGAGGCCGCATTTGACTTGATAATAATATTTAAATAACAATTAGTAATGTTGCTCTGACCAGGAAATTTGGCATTAATCCAACCCTGGTAGGCGGAGAAAACGGTAATGTTGTTGATCGTTTGTTCAATGGGATTAATAACCACCATTTCCGGGTCTGAGATTGTAGCACCTGACTGGCAGGTTTGTGTCGTGCTATATTGAACTACGGAAATAGGCGCGGTACCTTCAATGTACGTGGGATTCCCTGTAGTAAATTCATAAAAAGAATTATTGATTAAAGGTGATAGTGTTGTAGTGACACCATTTTCCAGTTTTGTAACGACTGTGCCGGGGGTCTTTATAAATACTCTTGTGATATATGATGTACGTGTTTTAAAAGGGGCCGTTAAAAAACCTTTACCCCATGCTCCTGTTGGAAATAATTGCTGGTAAAGATTATCACCGCTATTTGCACTTGCGCATCCGAAAGAGCTCCAGGTTGTGCTTGAAAAAACAGCAATTTTCTTACAACCTGTTCCTGTCGATACAGATTGTACATAAGTTCCTGATATATCTGCGCCTTGTTGAAATTGAACCTGGTATACATCACCCGGTTTTGCTAAAGTGATCGTGTAAATCGAACCAGCCAAATGCGAACCGTTTGCACTTTTTGCTGTTGGAGTAATCTGTACCGCCGTGTTTGAATCAGCAGCTACTATCGTTAGGGTACCATACCCCTGTCCTGTTCCTGTTTGAGTGCTTGAATAGCTTGGAACTATATACTCCCTGCCCCAAACCGTGGATGGAAGTACTAGCGTGGCTCCCGACCTTGCACTATGTATTATATGAGCATATACGACAACCGGATTATCCGAAACAACATGAATAGCCGCACCTGCTTTGTTTTCTTCGAGCTGGGACAAATAAACGTAGCTATTCGAGGCGTCAGCCGCGGAGCTGGATCCTATAAATTTTTCAGTAATGCTATTCGCAGTAACCGAAAATGAAATAACCTGGGAATTAACCGTGATAGTTCCTGTAGCATTAACGTTAGAAGTGATATAAACGCCAAGTACTGATGTGGTTCCGTCAATATGGGCGGGATAGGTGATCCAGAAATCTTTCCCTTTATTAGAAAAATCCTGAGCACTCAGCAAAGTCGCCTGGAAACCAATCAATAGCAGAACCGCAAATTTTCTCATCAGTCTTCAGGGGGATAATGATGCAATTTAAATGAAACAGCCGCTTACCACTTAAAAAAACGATTAAAGATGTGAAATGTTATGTGTGTGCTGCCTGCTGTATAAATTCAGGCCCTGCGCAAAAAAGAGCATCCAGGATACTAAGGTTGGGCTGAAACCCGATCGAAGACTGAAAGGGCTGAATATATCGGACCACGGCCTCGTCTTCTTTATAATTTTTCGGTAGCCATTTC